>JAGLRT010000063.1 GCA_023136155.1 Methanosarcinales archaeon | reverse complement strand
GTCCGGGCCTTTTCCGACAGTCTCTCTTTATCTTCTTTGCCTTTTTCAAACCAATCTTCAGGCAGACTTGATTCCTTCTCTGACATAAAGTTTCTTTCCATTTATTAAAATATCCTTAAAAAAAGGATCTCCCTTCTTAAGCCGCTTTTCAAGTTCAGAAGGAGTGACAACAAGGGGTGAAAATGCAAATCCCCTTCTCAGGTCAGATACCATTTTCCGTACTCTGGTCCAGCGTTTAAGAGGTGTTTCTGTAGTTTCCTTAATTATTAGTAAATCGATATCACTATCGATAGTCGGTTCCCCGTATGCATAAGAACCAAACAGGACTATCTGTTCAGGTTCATAGTCCTTACTGAGTTTGCTCACGACATCGAACAGGATTTTTCTTGCTTCTTCAACTCGATTTTGCTCTTCCATATTTAGTCATATTATATTACATTCATATACATTATAAAACTTCTTTTAACACATCATGATCACCGCCACTGCAGATCATGGTACCTCTCTCCTGCCTCCCTCAGTTCCATTAACGTGATCAGATGGTATTCCCTGCCGCAGGGTCAGCCTCTCCTCAAGGAGTGCCCGGATAGTCGAGAACATTAAATATGCCTTGCCTGCCCTTCTCGGACCTATTATATCGTTTATATGGTCGCTTTCGGTTTTTAAAGCTATTTTTCGTGCTATGGAAGGCGATATTTTCTGATTTAACTGATAATACGGCCATTCAACACCACATATCAACCCATATTCGCCAGTACACCATCGAACTGAGACATGAGTATAACAGCTGGTCCTGCCCAATATCGAATGATACAGGGCAGGCATCTAAGCAGAAGTAATACTGTTCTAATTTTTCTAATCGCCTAATAGTTTGCCAACAGACAGGCCGCCACCGCCGCTGCTACCGGTGTTTCCAATTGGTAGATGAGGTGCAAGTGCCGCTGCAAGATTAGTAATGCTCAGCGACTGTATAATGACCTTGCCCGGTCCGGTAAGCGTGGTCAGGAACAATCCCTCGCCGCCGAACAGTGATGTCTTGATCCCGCCAGCCCTGGTAATATCGTACTGGACAGAGGAATCAAATCCTACCAGTGACCCAGTATCCACTTTCAGTGTTTCCCCGGGTTGTAGTTCCTTGACAACAAAGTCGCCGCATGCATGAATAAACACTGTCCCCTGACCGGTGTATTTCTGGAGTATGAACCCCTCCCCGCCAAAGAACCCCGCACCCAGTTTCTTGGTAAAAGCCACATCCATATCCACGCCGGATTCGGCGCAGAGGAATGCATCCCTCTGTGTAAGAAATTCCTGGCCCGGACTAATTGGTATGGCTTCTATCTTACCAGGCACATTGCCTCCGAATGCAACAAACCCTTCTCCCTGTGAAGTGAATTCAGTAATGAAGAATGATTCTCCGCTGACCATGCGTTTTAAACCTTTCATAAGGCCACCCTTTGCTTTTGCCTGCATGTCCATATTACTGCTCATGTGGTTCATGACCCCTGCTTCGGCATAAACAGTCTCATTCCCGTCCAGGTGAAGTGTTACCAACTGGAGATTGTCTCCTATAATTTCGTATTCCATAACATTTTCCTCCTCGCACATATTTCATTTATGTCCTTATTATATTTTCTCAGTACTTATATTTTTCTTACGTTTACTGTAACAAATTACAACCGTTAATCTTTTACTTTATTGATTGCATTAAAGGATTCAATTAACCCTACATTTGATCAATATCATATTCGGAAGGTCAGTCAGAATGCAATTTAAAATACTTGAAAAATTCCAGATAGTACCGACAATTCACCAGATGATAATTGATGCCCCGAAAATTGCCAAAAAAGCAAAAGCAGGCCAATTTATTATCCTCAAAATTGACGAAACAGGTGAGCGAATACCCCTCACCATCGCCGACTTTGACAGCGAAAAAGGAACCATCACCACCATATTTATGGAAGTAGGTAAAACCACCAAACACTTATCCACATTGAATGCCGGAGACAGTCTGCAGGATTTTGTGGGCCCGTTAGGAAATCCTTCCAAAATCGAGCCCTCTGACACCGTGGTATGTGTTGGCGGCGGTGTAGGTGTGGCACCTATTTACCCGATTGCCCGAGCTCATAAGGCAATTGGCAACAAGGTAATTTCCATAATCGGTGCGCGCAGTGCAGAACTCCTTCTGTGGGAAGATAAGATGCAGGAAGTTAGTGATGAATTGTACATCACCACCGACGACGGCACAAAAGGGCATCACGGTTTTGTAACCGACGTATTGAAAAAACTGCTTGAAGGGGATGAACCCATATCACTTGTTGTTTCCATTGGTCCCGCCATAATGATGCGCACCGTAGCAGGAGTGACCCATCCATTTGGTGTGAAGACCATTGTCAGCCTTAACAGCATCATGGTTGATGGTACCGGTATGTGCGGTGCCTGTCGCGTGCTGGTAGGTAATGAGACAAAGTTTGCGTGCGTGGATGGTCCGGAATTCAATGCACATGAGGTAGATTTCACTCTCCTTATGAACAGGCTAATGATGTATAGAGATGAGGAGCAACAGGCACTTGAAAATTATAAATGTGACAATGAGGGATGCCAATGTTAGAGCGCAATGATATGCCAAGGCAGGACCCTGATAAAAGACGTTCCAACTTTGGCGAGGTAGCATTGGGATACTCCCATGAACAGGCATTGGCAGAAGCAAGCAGGTGTATCCAGTGCAAGAAACCATCATGTGTAGCAGGATGTCCTGTGGGTATTGACATCCCGGCTTTTATCCAATACATGGCTGATGATAATATGGATGCGGCCATACGAGAGCTCAAGTCCATGAACGCCTTGCCTGCCATCTGTGGACGGGTGTGTCCCCAGGAGACCCAATGTGAAGAAATATGTGTGCTGGGTAACAAAGGTGAACCCGTAGCCATCGGCAGGTTGGAAAGATATGCAGCCGACCATGAACAGGATAAAATCGAAACAGAGGCTGTTGCGAGTGCAAAAGCCACTGACAAGAAGGTTGCTGTTGTGGGTTCCGGACCTGCAGGCCTGACCGCTGCCGCCGAACTGGCAAAGATGGGACATGGTGTAACATTGTTCGAGGCACTTCACAAGGCAGGCGGTGTACTGGTATATGGTATCCCGGAATTCAGACTGCCAAAGTCCATTGTCCAGTCCGAAGTGGAATATGTGGAAAGCCTTGGTGTGGACCTCCAGCTTAACAATGTTGTGGGCAAACTTGATACTGTGGATGAATTACTTGAAGAATATGATGCAGTTTTCCTGGGTACCGGTGCAGGTCTGCCTGTGTTCATGGGTATTGACGGTGAAAACCTCAGTGGTGTATATTCAGCCAACGAGTTCCTGACCCGGGTGAACTTAATGAAGGCGTACCAGTTCCCTGGTTATGACACTCCTGTTAAGCGAGGCCAGAGAGTCGTTGTAGTAGGTGGCGGCAATGTGGCTATGGACTCTGCCAGATGTGCGGTAAGGTTGGGTGCAGAAGAAGTCACCATCGTGTACCGGCGTGGTGAAGACGAGATGCCTGCACGTAATGAGGAGATTGAGAATGCACAGGAAGAAGGTGTGAAATTCAAGTTATTATCCAATCCTACACGCATCTTAGGCGATGAGAGTAATTGGGTCACCCAGCTTGAATGTTTAAACATGGAACTGTGTGAACCTGATGAATCAGGGAGGTGCAGGCCTGTACCTCTGGAAGGTTCACAACATCTGATGGACGTTAATGTGGTAATTATTGCAATCGGCACTTCCCCGAACCCGTTGATACCAATGACCACTAAGGGTCTTGAAACCTCAAAATGGGGGACTATCATAGCTGATGAAGATGGGTTGAGTTCCAAGGAAGGTGTTTACGGTGGTGGCGATGTGGTTACCGGAGCTGCAACGGTTATAAGTGCTATGGGTGCAGGTAAAACTGCTGCAAAAGCTATAAATAAATATCTGAAAAGAGATAAATAGTACATCATTATGATGCAAGTTTACGCATTAGACGACGTTTTTTATAAAGTAACCCGAAAACTATTTATTGTAAAATGTAAATGTAGATTTGTGAGCGGGTGCAACGTTTTTATTAACTAACCCCACTCCCAAACCCGCTCACAATAATTACTTTAAATTTATTATTTCAGAAGATATTTTCAACCAATTTTCATTCAAGGTAAATCTAATCTTCCATAAACTACACAGTATAACTCATGAATGGAAAGGTTGTTATCCTGGGTGCGGGTGCAGTGGGTACGACAGTGGCTACTTACCTAAAACGGCATACATGTCATGAGGTTACGGTCTTTTCATCTGATACACATACAGCATACAGCCAGTGCGGGATACCTTTTGTGCTGGAAGGGGTAATCCATGATTTCCCTGACCTGATAGTAAGACCCCTGGATGCATTCGTAGACATGGGTATTGACCTGCATCTGGAGACAACGGTAAAACGCATTGATGCAAACAGTCAGAAGGTGATATCAGATGCAGGGATATTTGAATATGACCATCTTGTAATCGCTACAGGCAGCTTGCCCTTTGTTCCCCCTATTGATGGGAAAGAACTGGATGGTGTGTTCACTTTACATACTTTATCTGATGGTATGAAAATTAACAGTTCTATTAACGATGCCAGCCGTGTCTTAATAATCGGTGCTGGTGGAATCGGTACTGAATTGGCAGGCAGTCTGGCAGTAAGGGGTATTACTGTTACAATGGTCGAGGCATTGCCACAGGTGCTTCCCCTGACCATAGACCCGGATATGGCTTTACTGGTACAACAGCATCTTAATTCTCTGGGTGTACTGGTGGTCACGGGAGCACATGTGAATTCCATAAATGGAAAACAACATGTACGTTCAGTAAGTGTTCAGGGCGATACAGTACCAACAGGAATAGTACCATCCGACGTTGTGATTGTGGCCACAGGACTTAAGCCCCTTAGCGGTATCGCCCGGGATGCGGGTTATAAAATTGGAATTACAGGTGGCATTGTAACTGATGAGCACCTCAGAGTCAGCGCAGATGGTGGGATACTGGATAACGTGTATGCTGGTGGTGAATGCGCCGAAGTGAAAGAGTTCGTCACATGTTCACCCTTCATCAGCAGGCTGGGCTCGGCTGCCAGGCGGATGGCTCGAGTGATTGGTGAAAACATTGCCGGACAGGATGCCGTCTATCCACCAACACTCAGCCCCAATGTAGTGGTTGTAGGGGAAGTGACGGCCGGTTCAGTTGGCATAACTTCCCATACTGCCACCCTCAACGATATCAGTGTTGTATGCGGAATATCAGAAGGACGTACCAGGGCAGGTTATTTCCCTGGTGGTTCACAGATTAATGCCAAACTCATTTTCTCGAATCGGCGGCTGGTAGGCGCGCAGGTGGTGGCGAGGGAGGGAGTAAAGGAGCGCATAGATGCTCTTAGTCTTGCCATACGCATGGGCGCAACAGTGGATGACCTGCTTGAATGGGAGACTGCATATGCGCCGTCGGTGTCCATGATTATTGACCCTGTGACATTTGCTGCCGATGATGCAAAGATGAAGATGGATGGTTTAGCGTGATAACCATAGACGGCTCATACGGTGAGGGCGGCGGGCAGATAATCCGCACGGCTGTTGCGCTGAGTGCTGTGACCAGGGAAGATATTACCATTTATAACATACGCAGTGCCCGACCCCGGCCGGGACTGAAGCCCCAGCATCTTATGGCAGTTAAAACAGCTGCAAAGATGACCGGGGCACAGGTGGAAGGACTGAAGATAAGCTCCACTGAACTGACATTTAAACCAAAGGACATTATTGGGGGGCATTATGTTGTTGATATCGGTACTGCAGGTAGTATTACCCTGCTGTTGCAATGCCTGATGCCTGCTGCAGCCACATCAAAAGAACACATAACGCTGGATATTACTGGTGGGACTGATGTTGCATGGTCGCCACCGGTGGATTATATGTCACATGTGCTGCTGCCGGTACTTACGTCAATGGGTCTGAAGTGCAACATCAAAGTCAATCAGCGTGGTTATTATCCAAAGGGCGGCGGGCAGGTGAGAGCTGAAATTGCCCCGTCGTTTATCATCGGTGTTGAATTAGAGCAGGAACCAGGACAAGAGCAAGAGCAGAAGGTGGAGCCAAAGAAGAAGCATGATACTATAACTGGCATTTCCCACAGTTCCAACCTGCCCGAGCATGTAACCAGACGGCAGGCCGATTCGGCATTGGCTGTGTTGGGGGCGGTGGGCTATGGCGCTTCAATTGATACGGAAAACTTCAGGTGCCTGTCAACGGGCAGCGGGATTACACTATGGTGTGGACATATGGGTGGAAGTGCCCTGGGTAAAAGGGGGTTGCCTGCCGAAAAAGTAGGCCAGGCAGCGGCCGATGAGATTATTGCTGAACTGGGCTCGGTTGCAGCGGTGGACGTGCATCTGGCCGATCAGTTGATACCATATATGGGGTTGGCAGGGAGCGGGAGCTTCACGGTGCGGGAGGTGTCGGAACATACCAGTACAAATATCTGGGTAGTGGAGCAGTTTTTGGATGTCAAGTTCGGGATTAAAAAGCAGAATGACGGGCTTTTCAGGATATATATATAGATGGTATAATCTATTCACATATCTTCGGGATTGAACAATACAATCCCTTTCTTTCGTAGGTCAATAGGACATTTAGAATTTATCATCCTGTGCATAACTGCGCCCCAGTTCCAGGGCCAGCTCAGCCCTCATCAATTCCTTGCCCAGATACGCAGCATGGTCCAGTCTTGACACCAGCCCCAACTCAATAGCAGTGTCCATAATTTCCTTTGCGTTATCCCCTACAATTGTATATTTTGTGTGCTGCGCAATTATCTTACCTTTCTCAACTACTCCGTTTTTCAAAGCACTCCTGCTGATATTAATACTGAAACTGCCTGCCGGGTCCCGCGTCCACTGGTAGTTGTCCTCAGCCTCTATGAACTCATCTGGCACTACATCAAAAGGTCTGAACCTCTTTTCCTTGAGTTGCAGCAAGTCTATGCCAAGGTCTTTTGGCGGACTGCTACGCTGTGCTGCTAATGCCATCATCCCAGCACCAGTTTTCAGTTCAGATATACTTCCCGTAGCCTTGTCACTATATTCCGGCGTGAACAGAACATCTGCGCCCACGTCATGGCTAATTGCAGTGAGCAATGCATTCACGCCAACCGTATCAGCATCCATCAGTTCGGTGATGTTACCTGCTCCAAAAAACATTGGAATATCTGGCAACAGTTCCCTGCACTGTTTATACCGGACCATAGATTCAACCATTCCTTGCCCAGGCGGGTCAAGTACAGGGTCAGCAAGTATACGTGATATACCAAATTCCTGTGCACGGGCGATATTGACCACAAGGCTGTCAAGCCCCTGTCCGCTGTCCGGGATGACCACTGCAGCTAAACCCTTCCTGCCAATTGCGGGTCCTACCTCCTCCATATTAGTAGAGTTCAAGCTCAGCACCATATCTACACCCAAGTCCAACGCCGCCATTATCAACTGCGGATCCAGGGTATCAATACTCAACGGCACTGCTACTGTTCTTCTGGCCATTGAGACCGCATGTTCCACTTCAGCAACGGTAGCAGCCATACCAACACCAAGGTCGATGATATCAGCGCCTTTTACCTGGAACAGCACAACTCTTTCAACAAGCTCATCCCCGGATAATGACGTGGCATCCACCACTTCCCCCATTACTTTCATAATTGAACTCCCGCCGATCTTCAGGTTCCTGAGCAGGAATGCAGACGTTGCATCTGCCTCGATATCCTGCAGCCCTGATATGGCTGCCTCCATTCGCTTAATTTGGAACATTTCACAGGCAGGTACAGTGATAGAAAGTTCGATATCTTCAATTGATGATAATACCAGCCCCAGGTCAACTGCATTTTTCGGACCCAGTCGTATGGGAGTTTTCAACTGCTTCTCAAGATGGGAAAAATCAGCCGAAACCAGGCCAGGGATAATTATAAGGTCAAAATTATTATGCGGCATGGAATTTTCCAGCCGCAGTGGTGTGGTAAAAGCAGCAACATCAATGTCCAGCACCAGAACATCTGCAATGTCGTCCACAACAGCATTTACAGTTTCAGCCGCCTTTCTACCTGTTACCACAAGGATTTGCATGTTAACCTAATTTTGTACCACATGCAAAAAAGTTTGTTATATTTTTTCACCAGCTACCATCGATAACCTTTATTTCACGTGATATCGCTTTTTTCAGCATTCTATATGTTCTAATTCAGGTATATGTCGATTCGAAACCCTTCAAAACACTACTATAAATCAAAAAAATACCTGAAGGACGGCATTTTTAAAAATATATTATTCCGATTATAGCAATTATACCATTGCATTAATGCCATCTATCTTTTCCCGCAGACGTAGAATAAATGACTCAAAGTCACTCATGAATTTTATAGCCTCGTCGGGAGCCACTGCACCATGTGTAGAAGGTGCAATTAACCTTTCCTGTTCAAGTACACGGAGCGAATAACGAACCCTGTGATTAGGTATGCCGGTTTCCTCTGACAATTTCATAATACCGATCGGACCCTTCCGTATAACAGCATTTAGAATAATTATGTGCCGCTCCAGTAATTCCAATTCGGTTTCAACTCTATCGGTCAACATGTACGAACCTCAGATTCAGTATCAAATTTATCAATACAAAGTCATATTTTGCATATACTTGAAAAAAAGGAAAGTATTTAGTTATTTTGATATGGATTAAGTTAAAGCTGTGGGCCTGAATTAAGTTTTGTGAAGGTTCAATATATTGGAATATAGGTATTTGCGATTGTTTTTAAGGAGTAAGATTGATTGCTAAGAGGGAGCACAATTTATTTTTGTCATACATCCGATGGAAGCATTAGCTTTATTAAGGAGTTACGCCAAACTAGTGATGTTAAGTATTTTGATCTATAAAAAATTTAGATAATCAAGTATTCATTGTTTTTGGAATTGTAATATCTTTTTAATATTTAAGATATGATTAATTCTATCAGTACATTGCGATAAACTATGGATAACATAAAAATACTGATAAAAATTATAAGGAAAATTAAATATGGAAGATATAACTTTAACATGCACTGACTGTGATGAAGAATTCATATTCACAGGTGGAGAGCGAGAATTTTATGAAGAAAAGGGCTACGATGAGCCTAAACGATGCAAATCCTGCAGAGCTAAAAGAAAAGCTGATAAAGGAAATCGTGGATTTAAACAGTATTAATTTACAATCATCAAAATAAAATCCGATACAAAATTCTTATTAAGTAAACACCCAATATTTCAATTTTACCGCATTAAGTAAGATGTTACATTGGGCTCTTTTATTTTTTCTGCTATAATCACTATACCCTGCAGCTCTGCTGCAGTTGGGTGTACCGTTGCAACTTTTGACTTTTCAGGATTTTTCGTAATATTCATTCTTGTAATAATAGCATATCAGTGGTATAAGATTATCCAGACCCATTCCGAAAAAATATATTTTACCTGTCTGTACCATACATTGCATTTATTCCAGTAATACATCCAAACATTTATGAACCTCAATAACTACAATAATCAATGGTGAACAATATGGTCAAATTATCCCCCGAAGTTAAAGAAGTAATCCAAAAACAAAAACCTCTGCCTATTGCTACGGCAGATAGCAACGGCAAACCAAATGTGATCTTTGTTGGAATGTGGAAATTCATTGATGATGAAACTATAATGATAGTAGACAATTTCCTCAAAAAAACTGCCGATAACCTTAAAGCCAATCCAAGATTGTCCCTTGTAGCTTATGATGCTGAAACCGCACAATCATATCAGGTCAAAGGTTCAGTTGACTATCTTGAAAAAGGCGACCGTTACAATGAAGCAAAGAGCTTGGCTGAATCCAAAAAACTACCCGGAAAGGCTGTAGTGATATTCCATGTGGAAGAGGTCTATGACGCCGTATACGGACCAAACGCAGGTAAAAAAATAGCATAGTATGTTTATAGATTAAAATATTTAGGTGATCATTTGACAGAATCAGCAATTAAAAAAAAAGATGAAAAGAACGTATATATTGGTGATGAATTTACTGAAGAAGAAGATTTAGGAGGAAAACAGGAAGTTGACGAGCTTGAAGGTTTGTATGACCTGATGATACCACCTGGTGTACCTGAATCACTAATTGTAGAACTGGTAGAAGAATTTGATCTGGAACCGGTAACCAGATTGACCAATGTCGAAATAATAGAAGTTGATACCCGCGAAATATTAGTCCTGCGTGGCAAATTGGAAGCAGTAAACGCGGCACATGATTACATGATCAAGCGGATGCGTGAGATTAGTAATGGGGGATACAAAAGTCCGTGGGTAGAAGATTAAACTTATCCGCTATCATCCAATCTTTCCATGTACAGGGCTGCACCCAGGGCATTGACCAACTGGGGTGCGCCCGGTACTTCTATTTTTGAATCCAGCACGTTTTTTACCGAATCAACTATGCCAGTATTTTGAACTGTACCGCCAATAAGCATCACAGTATTGGCAGGCGGAACCATCTGTGCGATTCGCATGGCAAAGGCCTGATGCAATCCATATATCACTTCTTCCATACTAAACCCACCAACAAGCTGGGATATCATCTCAGATATGGCGAACACGCCACAGGTATTGTTTATCTGAGCTCCTTTAGTTGCCCTGCTATGCAGTTCACCCAGTGATCCTACAGGTATGTCAAAATAGTGTGCTGCCAGTTCCAAAAAAGCTCCTGTACCCGCACTGCACTTGTCATTTATCACAAAAGTATTGCTGCGCAGGTCGATAACTTTGGTATCCTGCCCGCCGATGTCAACAATAACCTGGACATCCGGATCATGGTATCTGGCACCAAGTGATGCAGTTGTAATCTCGGTTATAGCAGCAAAACGGGGCACTCTTTTCCTGAAATATCCAGTGGACACGATGTTTCTATCATCCTGTCCGTCGTTTATAAGTTCTATCCAGCGATGGCTCGGTACCACTTTTGAAAAGATAACCTCACTATCCTCCATGTGCACAACTTTGGCAGTGGTACTACCCACATCAAGCCCAATATTCACGGCATCACTTCCAGCATCTCAGAAAAAGCCTCTAACCTGAGCTTGAGCTGTTCCGATGACGGCCGGGGAAGGTCTCCCTGCACGGTGAGTATTGGATAATCCAGATACTCCCTGAAAATTTCATCTTCAAGGGTGTGGTGGCAAGCGAACTGGGTATAATGTATTACCCCATCCACCCGGCGCCGCTGCAGTTCGTCCTTTATCAGCTCTACCCTGTTCTTAATAGAGCCTGCGAAGGAATATTCGCTGTAACTGCGGGCCAGGGAGTCCAGGTCAGACCCGCCGAGGCGTAAGAATTCATAAGGCAGTTCATCGTACACTACGTGCAGTCCGAAACTCTCAGCTGTCTCATGGAAGTCAGGATATATTGGTGGTACGCCAATGAGCGCAATCCGGCTGGAATATTCCACATCAGTTTCGGGTACATTGTTCAGCGTCTTTTCAAATACATCCGGGTTTCGGCATAGGTCACTGAACGATATCAAGGCAGAGAATACATCGCTTGCCCGGGCACGGTCGTTTACTCTTAGTTCGTCCAGTGCCCTACCCTTCGACTTCAGGTCGCTTATGAGGGAAAACATCTTCTCGTCTTTTATGCCACCAAGAAACCTGGTCAATTTCTCAAGCTGTGACCTTAGGTAATCTGTATCCCTGTCAAAGGGATAGAAAAAATAATGTGTGGACATTCCGTTTAGTTCCACTTTTTGCCCGTCCACCAGCGCATTATGGCAGTCGCCTCCGGCAACCACAACCAGCGAATCAATATCCAGTCCACCGTTCAGTATCATGTCCCTCCAGATGGCAGTCCAGGCGCATAGTTTACTGCCAGGGCTTAAAGATGATTCTGGCACCAAGTTGTTCACATCCATAGGCCGTTTACCGCATGCATAAATGAGTTCAGGGGGAACCAGGGCTGTTATTCCTACCGTTTCTTTCATCGGCTGACAATAGGTTTAGGATATAATATTTCTTACCATTACCAAGACATTAAATTTTGCACAAAGATTTAATCATATTAGTCCAATGGGGGGACAGACATGAAACTATCTGATTTTGACTACCAACTGCCCCAAGACATGATAGCCCAGAGTCCTGCAGACCCCAGGGATTCATCAAAGTTGATGGTGATGGATGAAGACAAAAGGCATCATCACATTTTCCATGACCTGCCCCGGTTCCTGCGCCCGGGTGACCTGCTGGTATTGAACGACAGCAGGGTGATACCTGCCAGGCTTTACGGTACGAAAGAGACGGGGGGCCGGGTTGAGATGCTGCTGGTTAAGCGGTTGGATGATAAGTATTACGAATGCCTGGTCAGGGGTAAGGTAAAGGTGGGGGCAAAACTTAATTTCAATACAATATCTGGTACCGTGAAGGAGCGGGTTGATACACATACCGGATACAGGTACAATATCATTTTCAAATGTGACGGTGACATGAACTCCTGCCTCTACGAGGAAGGAGTTATGCCAGTGCCGCCATATATTAAAGAACACCTGGAAGATGGTGAGCGCTACCAGACCATATATTCCAGGGACGAAGGCTCCATTGCGGCACCAACTGCCGGACTGCATTTTACGCCAGAGTTGCTTGATACGATAGAACAGATGAGCGTAAGTCTGGCATTTGTTACTCTGCACGTAGGTGTAGGCACATTCATGCCGGTCCGTGCCAAAGACGTGGAAGAGCATACCATGGAAAGCGAACACTTTACTATTGACGAGGATACGGCCCGGGCCATTAATGATACTATCAAAGATGGAGGAAGAATTATTGTGGTAGGTACAACCACGGTGAGGGCGCTGGAAAGTGCACGTTGGCTGGATGGCAAGATAGCACCGTCCCAGGGCTGGAGTGAGATATTTATCCACCCGCCATACCAGTTCAAGACACCTTTGAGTGGCCTAATTACCAATTTCCATCTTCCAAAATCCACATTGTTAATGCTTATCAGTGCTTATGCCGGAAGGGAAGCGGTGCTGGCAGCATACAGCGCGGCCATTGATAAAGGATATAGGTTCTACAGTTTTGGAGATGCAATGTTCATATTGAACAACAAGAGGGTAGAGTGGAGAGAGTAAAATGAGAACAGAATAGGGGCAGAACATGTTTAAAATAGTTCACCAGGAAAATTCATCAAATGCCAGGGTAGGAAAACTGACCACACACCATAAGGTTGTAGATACACCCGCCTTTATGCCAGTGGCGACCAAGGCCACGGTCAAAACGCTTACGCCCCAGGAAATACAGGAGATGGGAACCAAGGCCATCATAAGTAATGCATTCCACTTATACCTGAGCCCGGGTCATGAATTGATAAAAGAGGCCGGAGGGCTGCATAAGTTCATGGATTGGGACGGAGCTATTTTCACGGACAGCGGCGGGTTCCAGATATTACGCAAAGAGTTCAAGTTCAAATTGAACAACCAGGGCATAAGTTACATGAATTCCAGGGATGGTAAGCGGTATATGTACACGCCTGAGATGTGCATGGAGATTCAGGGTGCTCTTGGTTCTGACGTGGCAATGGTGCTGGATGACTGCCCGCCATGGGGTAGCACCCGTGATGATGTCAGGGAATCAGTGTGCCGGACACTGAACTGGGGCCAACGCAGTATTGATGCCCGTTGTAACGACAACCAGCTTGTCTTTGCCATTCTACAGGGGGGAACATATCCTGAAATGAGGGAGATCTGTGCCCGCAAGCTGGTGGATATGGATTTTGACGGCTATGGCATCGGGGGTTTGAGTATTGGTGAGCCAAAAGAGGTTATGCATGAGATCATCAGGTTGAACCTGACCCAGATACCGCCTGACAAACCCCGGTACCTGATGGGTGTAGGCTCGCCCGTGGAATTGCTGGAATCTATATCTCTGGGTGTAGACATCTTTGACAGTGCATTCCCCACCAGAAATGCCCGACACAAGACTGTGATGACCAGACACGGGCAGATGAACCTACGTCGCTCATCCCAAAAAAGAGATTTCAGGCCCATTGATGAAGAATGCAGTTGCTATACCTGCAGGCATTTTTCAAGGGCATACATTTACCACCTTTTCAAGGAATCGGAACTCCTGGCCATGCGTCTGGCATCCATACATAATGTTCATTTCCTTCAGGACATTATTAAACAGGCAAGGGTGGCTATTATTGAAGATAGGTTCATTGAATTTAAAGATTGGTTTAAACAGCAATATTTAAGTAAGTGATATTATTAATTTTATCTGCTGTGCGTGGATGGTACAGAACCATGCAAAACTATATATAGTCAAATTTCTCTTATAGAGTGTTGAGAAATATGAATTATAAAAATCATCGCCAAAAAATACAATTAGCTTCACTGTCTATAAGCTCATTAATATTTGCGGTTGCAACATATGGCTTATTTACAGATAATGACAGCCTTTTCATTATAGGCCTGATATTCATAGGATTTGTGGTACTTGGTGGTATCCTTCTCGCACCTTTGTTTGGTAGGTTCTGGTGTGGATGGTTATGTCCAAGGGGTGTGTTCCTTGACCGAGTACTGGCCCCCATGTCTATGAATCGCAGGATTCCCAAAATATTAAGGACCAATGGATTCAAAAATATGATGTTAGCTGCAATGACATTACTGCTTGGATTATCATTGCTGGGATACAATCCAGTCCTTCGTTCAGACAATCCTCTATCACTGATGGGTGGTTTTTTGGTATTGATGTGTATCGTGAGTACTATCCTGTTAGCCGTTCCCCTTGGCATAATATTTAAGCCAAGGACCTGGTGCAGTTTTTGCCCAATGGGTTATATCCAGTCATTATTGGCAAAAAAGCGTCTTTTAAAGCTCCAGGTTAACAATTGTGTGGAATGTAAGCTATGTCACAAGGATTGTCCGATGGAACTTGACGTAACTGACACCTCTGATAACGATGATTGTTTCAATTGTATGAAATGTGTGGATGCTTGTAAAAGAAATTCAATTACCCCTACTATATCCCTGACAGAAAAACCAGTAGAGAGCGTATAATCCCCGATAATGTTTAAGGCAGGCTGTCCCAAAAGTAAAAAATACTCACGAAATAAGCCCTATAAAGTGTTTAAATTTAAAACTAAGGAATATAATTTGCAAAATTAGAAGTTTTGGTACGGCCTGTTAAACTATATTTAATAATTTATGGTATCCACTTCAAAAATCAGTGTAAAATGAATGTTTGGATTATCTAAATCAAGTGCTTAAGCGGGTTTTAGATTTTAAAAAGGAGTTAGTTACCCTTAGATTTGAAGCGGATACAATTTATGTTCTTTTTAACATTGAGTAGGTATCATTGTTTGAAATAAGATACTGTGGGGCATGTGCTTAATAATGTCATATTTACTGGAGTCAGCATCTTTGTTCCTGACCATCATGGCAATGGGCATGCCAGTAGTCTTACCCTCAAATAATTCTGATCATCATAAGTTGGTTTATCATAATCCAAATTATGTTAATGGTGACATTTGAGTTATCCCAGAAGGCGGCGGTGACAGGGAGTTAGATTAAGTTGGTGGTGGTGGATTACGTTGTATTGTCAAGCTTATTTTATTGAACAATCCCTGTCAATTCTATAAGTGTTTGACAAAAAAAGCAGAAGCTTTGTGATTTATTGTTTTCAACATCCATATGAGG
>JAGLRT010000062.1 GCA_023136155.1 Methanosarcinales archaeon | reverse complement strand
ATTTCATTTTTATTGGAACTTTATGAATAAGTTGACTAAAACTGATACACCTGCAATGTTGGAAGGTTTGGCGAACCATCAATGGAATTGGGACCAATTTTTCTATTTTAATTATGCGGTCTAAATCAGGACACCACCGGTTTTTGTTGTCGATCCTGTATTCACCGAACAAGGTGGTATTTCCGGTCTGGTCCCTGGGTTTCAGGTCATAGGCTGAGCTGGCGCTCATGAGTTGCATTGTGGTGGCGATGAGGTGGTCGAGTTCGGCATTTGCAGCGGCGTCTAATACATTCTGGTCTTGCATTAAGGGTAGTTTTGCGGGATGGTTTATATATGAAGGTTAGGGGTAGAGCGATGGTGTCATAATCATAAAGTGATAATTCATATGAATTTATATTATAGAAGTACATGTAGTGATTTATATTATTAACTGACAGTTTTTTAAGAGGGAGATACAATTGACAGATAATGAGCTTTTGAAAAGTTATAAGAGTTTTAAAAATATACAAAATAATCACAAAAATGATAGTAAACGAATAATTTATTATATTAATCAAATTGGGTTTATCCTCGTTTTATTTTCAGCGATTCCGATTATTCCAATTATATTGGAAGAAGCTTTTGAAATCAGCTTTATTTTATCATATGTGATAGGATTGATTTTTGGAATTATACTAGTAAAAGTATCAAACCATATAGGTAGTCCATGGCCACCTAGACTGTCCTTGATTGAAAAAAATTTTATTATTATTATTGAATCATTGGAATGTATTAAAGAATATTATGAAAATGGAGTTGAATTTTCAAGAGTTGGAGCAGCTAGAAAACTTTCCAAAGTCGAACGGCAATTAAATGGACCAACTAATGATTATCGTTTCTGGGGTGCATTAATGAAAGAAGATATAGATTGTTTGAGTCAATTAAAATTGAATTTTAGAAATAGATTAATCCCTAATTTAATCAGAGGTGACGATGAAGATTTAAATCAAGTTTATTTAATCCTGAAAAAATTCGCTAAGTATCTTCTTAATCCAACAATTTCACAACTTAAAGAACTTAATGTGCATATTTCAAAGTTAAATACATATCCACCAAAAGAGTCTCAACTGAAAACGATATTTAGGCATACTTATTTGCAACATTTTTACGTTTTAATTATACTTAGTAGTGCTGGTTATTTTGTTTTCAACATTGGACTTATAATAGGTGCATCAATTGATAATGCATATTTAGCTGGGGTTGGATCTTTTGGAACAATTTTGACAATGTACTTTTACTACTTTATGCATAACAAAATATGAGGTATGCAACTACCAATATTCTACCATTAACTACCGATTTGGTATTTCATGATTTGTTTCACCACATTCTACACACATAAGTATTTCAAAATCAATATTATAAACTTAGTCATACCCATACGATAAACACACTATACCGCCGCAACGTCCATATTTTAATTCATTTTCTGCATTCATTGACTCATATCCCAATAATAAAAGGCTCAGATTCATCCTCTGCAAACGTCTCCACCAGACACCGTGCTGCATAGCTGGTAACATCCACCTGATCATCATGAGTGCCTTTATCAAAAGCCACCAGCTCATCTTCATACTCAGGCAGCCAGTGAGCGTCTTTTCTGAAATAGATTGAGCCCGATTCCATCCTCACAGCTGCAGGCCGGGCCCGTGTCACCTTATCTAGGTCCCCGCCAGTGCTCAGCAGATCCTTCACAGGCAGCCCCTCACGCACCAGCATCTGGAACAGCGTCTTACCCAGTCCAGTGGATTCCACTGCCTGGAACTTGGGATGCCACCTGTCATATGCTTGCATGGAATTCTACTCCCAGAACAAGGTGGTATTCCCAGTCTTGTCCCTGGGTTTTAGGTCTTAGGCTGAGCTGGCGCCCAGGAGTTGCATTGTGGTGGCGATGAGGTGGTCGAGTTCGGCATTTGCGGCGGCGTCTAATACATTCTGGTCTGGCATGGGTGATAATCTTGCGGGATGGTTTATATAGGAAGGTTAGGGGTGGGATGGGAATGTTTGAGAGGAGGGGGCATGAACCGACCGGACCGTATGTCCAAGGCATGTTAACGGCTGCTCATAATAAAAAATTTCACGTTGTTATAAGGATTAGGCTCTTATTTTATGATTTTTGTTAGCAATTCACTAACAGTAGGAATACTTGTAGTTGAAACAAAGAAGATAATCGTGCCAAAAGTTAGAATGATATTAATAATATTTTGAAATTCTAGCAAAAAACCGACATATATTGAGAATAATCCTATTAGTGATGAGATTATTACACCAATACATGACCATTTTGAACAAATAATATATCTATCTATACTCAATTTTAATCGTTCATATTCATGTAATTTTGAATGGAGACTTTTAAAAGTATTGAAATCAAAAGATGAATTTAAGTTATTTATCTCCATTTCAGCTTCAATTTTTTTATCTTGTATATATTTTATAGCGTCGGGGTAACCTTTTTCCCGGAGTCTTGCGTAAATAACAAGAAAAATAATAAAAGAAGTCAAATAGGTAGAGATACTTGTTACCATAAGTCATCCAATTCTTTTTTCCGTTTATCCTCTTCTTCAACTGAGGCCCCTAGAATTCCACCAAAAAGACCCCCTAATATGGCACCAGCAGGTCCACCTACAGCCCAACCGAGAAGAGCACCACCAATAAATCCTGCTGCTGGCCTTGATCCTTCAGGGGGTTCTTCTGTTCTGATTAAAACGGATTTACAAGAAGGACAAACTATATACGAGTCAGCTATTGGTTTATTAAAGTCGGAGCAAACCACATTTTGACACTTTTTCATGAAACCACCTTAGGATTTATTTCTTTTTGTTTATTGATAAAGCTTTTGGGGACTAGACTATACAGGGACTAGACTATACAATTTATTATCTTTACATTAAACGTCATATGCCTGAGGTTTGCTAAAAATTTTGCTCATTACTTTCGCACATCATATTATCAGTATCTAGATCCCAATAATAAACGGCTCCGATTCATCCTCTGCAAACGTCTCAACCAGGCACCGTGCTGCATAGCTGGTCACATCCACTTGATCATCATGAGTCCCTTTATCAAAAGCCATCAGTTCATCCTCATACTCAGGCAGCCAGTGGGCGTCCTTCCTGAAATAGATCGACCCCGATTCCATCCTCACAGCTGCAGGCTTGGCCCGTGTCACTTTATCCAAATCCCCGCCAGTGCTAAGCAGATCCTTCACAGGCAGCCCTTCACGCACCAGCATCTGGAACAGCGTCTTACCCAGTCCAGTGGATTCCACAGCCTGGACATTTTATTTTTTCATAGTGCATAAAGTTTAACTTTGTGTAGTTAAGTTAATCTGAACGTAGGAAGGATTTTCTTGTATGGAAAACGACTCATTTTATCCCTTTTTTGTATGAGAAATTTATATTCATCATTAGATTATATATATCAAAGGAGTCCAAATGAAAGAAGTAATCCTTAAAATTTCAATGCCTGATAACTGGGTAAAAGATGTTACTACAAAATATCCTAATATCATTAAGTTTAAAGAATGTATGCCTTATGGAGAATCAGGTGGCCGTGGGCTTATTGAGATAGACGGTCCTCTGGGAATAACCGACGATATAATTAAAGATATCGAAGGCCATACTGAAGTCTGCAAAATTGATATATCTCCTCTTGGTAACGGAGGTATTTTAGGTTCCATTGTTACAAACAAGTGCGTCGCATGCAGGGCATTAACCGGGTCCGACTGTTTCCTGACATCAGCCTTAAGCCTTGGTGATGGAAGTGTAGAATGGAAAATAATTACAGGTGGAAAAGGTTCCCTGGTCGATTTGATTGAAAATCTTGAAATGAATGGATGCAAAGTTGAATTGAAGAGTACTGAAAATCTATCGATTGAAAATTTACTCACCAAGAGGCAGGAAAAGATTATCCAGGCTGCTTTTCAAAAAGGCTATTATGATTGTCCAAAGAGGATTACAGTTAAAGAACTTGCAAAAAACTTTGATATTGCTCAATCCACATTGGGTGAAATCCTACAGAGGGGCGAGAAGAAAATAATTTCAGATCATTTTTGTAAAAAAACATAAATGTGGTTTAAAATCCATTTTGTTTCATTTGAATTGTGTCTTGTTTTTTCGATCCCGAATATATTCGGGACAATATCTAATGTATTATATTACTGAGATAGACTGTGAAGATCATGAATCAAACCATTCATAAATTAGCTGATGAAAACCCAGAGATAACCAAAAATTTGCAGAAAATTAAGCACAAAATTGTGGTTATGAGTGGGAAAGGAGGAGTCGGAAAAAGCACAGTAGCGGTAAATTTAGCATATGACCTTTCTATGCGAGGTGCCAATGCCGGGCTATTGGATGTTGACCTACACGGCCCCAGCACTCTTAAAATGTTAGATATTGAAAAGGGACAAGTTAAAGGAGATAAGAATGGCATTTTTCCTGCTGAAGTTAACTCTCATCTCAAGGTTATGTCAATGGGATTCTTCCTTTCTAGCGAAGAAACACCAGTAATATGGCGAGGTCCTGTGAAAATGGGAGCCATCCGGCAGTTTTTAGAAGAAGTTCACTGGGGTGAACTGGATTACCTAATTATTGATATGCCGCCAGGAACAGGCGATGAGCCTCTAAGCATTGCCCAATTGATCCCGGATATCACAGGGACAGTAATAGTTACTACACCCCAGGATATTGCCCTCCTTGACTCGAAAAAGGCAGTGAACTTTGCGAAGATTATCAAAATGCCTGTCATAGGAATTATTGAAAATATGAGTGGTTTCAATTGCCCTCACTGCGATGGATACATAGATATTTTTAAAACAGGAGGAGGAGAAATTGCAGCCCAGGAGTTAGGAGTGCCTTTTCTGGGAAAAATTCCATTGAACCAGGAAATCGTTGGGTGTTGTGATGATGGAAAACCATTTGTTGCATCTGATTCCAAATTAGAATCAGCAGAGTCTTTCAAGGAGATTGTTGCAAAGATCGAGGACTTTTCGAATGGAAATTAAGGTTATGGATACCAGGATATTTTTGATAACGGTACACTTGACTCAAACCACTATTAACTGTGAATAATTGAATAAATGAAAATGGAGGTATTATGAAAATAGCTATAACAGCATCAGGAGACAATTTAGACTCCCAGCTGGACCCTAGATTTGGAAGATGCCAGAATTTCCTAATTATTGATCCGGATACGATGGATTTTGAAGCTATGCCAAATGAGAGTGCAATGGCTTCTGGCGGAGCTGGAATACAGGCTGCACAAACCATCGTCAATACTGGGATTAATACACTAATAACAGGAAATTTGGGGCCCAATGCTTATGAAATACTTTCAGCTGCCGGGATTGAAACAATGACCGGTGCCAGTGGTACAGTCAGACACGCTTTAGAACAATACAACAACGGTAGTTTACAGTCAGCATCGGGTGCAACAGTTGGTACTCATGCAGGAATGGGCGGTCGAGGTAAAGGGATGGATCATATGGCTGGTGTAAGTACAAAAGATGTAACGGGCCAGTCATCAACAACAAGGGAACAGGACATCTCGATGCTGGAAGAAGAACTGAAACAGACCGAACTACAATTGGCTCAAATTAAGAAAAAACTTGATGTTATGAAAAATTGGAGGTAAATAAATGCCAGCAGGTCAGGGAAGAGGCAGAGGAAGAGAGGGAGAGGGAGGAATGGGCAAAGGTGGACAAAGGCAGGGCATGGGACCACCAAAAGAGTGCAAATGTCCGAGTTGTGGACACACTATTCCCCATCAGCCAGGACAGCCGTGTTACAATCAGTCATGTCCAAAATGCGGAACAAATATGGTAGGAATGTAATTTAGTGTTGATTAGTGTTGAGGAGGATAAATAATGAAAATATGCGTCCCGACAATGAAGAATGGCGGTTTGAATGATATGGTAGCCCAGCATTTTGGCAGAGCACCCACATATACTGTAGTTGATGTTGAAACAAATGCAGTTGAAGTGATTCCGAATACAAGCCAACATATGGGAGGTACCGGTGTTCCCCCCGAGTATATAGCACCAACAGGAACTCATATTATGCTCTGTTCCGGACTTGGAC
>JAGLRT010000061.1 GCA_023136155.1 Methanosarcinales archaeon | reverse complement strand
CTACATTTTCCAAATGTAAATTATCTTCTGTTGGTTCTATCATCAAATGTCCTGTAAGACCTTCAATCATACCTTCTTCAAATTCATAACCCAAACCATCAATAATCGCTGCAAAGAAAGTAATTGAAAGAAAGCTCATCGCCATGACAGCAACAATTACAAAAAAAGTAGACTTGCTTTTAACAATATTTTTATATGCTAAAAAAGCAATTACTTTTAAATCGTTCTTATTCATCTTAATACCATTTCTTAGTGTTTTTTTGTCTTTTTCTTGTAGTAAAAATATCCAATTCCGACAAGAGCGACTAGCAACAGGATTATTATTGTTATAACATTATTTGTCGGTTTTCTAACTTCTTTATCGATTGTTGTTTCATATGAGTGAAATCCAAAATCATCATAGTAAGAAACTTTTAAGGTTGCCGTCTGCATACCAATGGATTCTGGTTTAGCATAAAAGTAAAATGGAGCGTCATTATCAGCTTTTAATTGACCAATAAAAGCTTTGTATATTTTTCCTTCCGGGGTTATCAATTCAACAGTTACTTTATTTGCAGCTCCTTTGCCAGTATTTTCTATTATTCCCTCCATATGAATTTCATCTGCAAGAGTAGGAATTGTTGGTGTTATCTTTACACTCTGAAAACTAACATCCGCCCTTTCTAACACATTTACTCCAACATCAAAACTAGTCTCGTAACTACTACCTTGTTCATCAACATATTCTAGATTAATAGGAAACTTATATGTGTCTGGTACAAGACTTTCTTTGACAATGAATTCTGAGCTAAAAGAAACATTTTTCCCAGGATTTATCTCATTAATTAAATTAATGTTTGAACCAAGCATTAAGATGTTATCTGATTGAGGAGTTATTTTTATATTTCTTGCTATACCGGTTCCAATATTTTTTGCATCAAAATTTATAGTAAATTTATCGCCAGAAGAAAAATTTGTTTTTATTACCTTTGTTTCTAAAATAACATCTGGCTTACCAACGATTTTTATATTTATAGTATCGGGTAGCTCAATAGTATTACCATCCATATAAATCTTAAAGTCTAAGGAATATAGTCCGGATTTTGCATCTCCATCAACAATCAAATAATACGTGTTATCAATCGAACATCCCCCACACAAGGATATCTTATCCTTGAAATCGTCACTCTCAGTTTTAACAAAAAAAGGATAATCTACATTTAACTTTAGAGAAACATCTTCTGCAGTATCTACACCTTCGTTAATCAGCCTTATTTTTACTGTGACATCTTGACCAGGTTCTACTGGTTCAGGACTTACTTCTTCAGCAACAACTCGCAAGTATGCAGGTTCGATGATAATTGCAGAAACATTTGATATACTAATTAGAAATATTGTAACCAATAATAGAATAAATACGATTGTTTGATTATTTGATTTCATTATAGTCACCCCAGTTGAATTATATTAGATAATCTTAATACGTAAATATATGGTACCTAACATAGTTCTAAGGCATATCAATGAAAAAATTACATTTTTTTATTTTCAATTTTGAGTAAAAGAATCTCACCCCATCACTTCCCGCCTCAACAGCACATATGCCAGCCCAAGCCCGGCCACACCATAACCCAACAACGGCATCAGGTAACCCAGCAACACATCAGACCCCTGCTGGTATATCAGCACAGAATCCAGCGCCCTGATACCCATGGTTATAGGCAGGGCATTACCCAGCCATGCCATCAGCGGCGGCATGGTCTCGAATGGGAAGAACATACCGCATAAGAACAGCATAGGTATGCTAAGCACCAGGGACATCAGCATTGCCGTGTTCTCGGAATCGGCCATCGTAGCCAGTGCCATTCCAATACCGATAAACGATGCCGAATACACCAGTATCACCAGGAACAGTGCTCCCCACTGGGATACAGGGATGAGCACACCGTACATCAGGAAGGCAACAATGATCATGATAATACCCTGCAGCAGGGCGATGAGTATCAGCGCAAAAGCCTTGGCAAAGATGAACTCCCCAAGGCTAAGGGGCGTGAGCAGTGTGCGTACAAGGGTTTTTTGGGTCCTCTCCTGGATTATAGTTATGGATGCCAGCATGAACGATATGAACATCAGCACAATGGATATAATGCCAGGCATTAAAAAATCAAGCTGGGACTTATCCTCAAACACTTTTTCCATTTCCATTGTTACAGGAGCGGCAATGGTAGTGGGCGAATTCGTTGTAACTTCATTGATCACACCCTTTGTCTTCTCAATCTCAAAAACCAGCGAAGCCGTGCTGTTAGCCATGCCAGTGGAAAGCTGCTCCAACTGTTGTGAGGTGTTTCCCGATTTGTCTTTTACATCCTCCAGTGTAGTCACTACATTTTCCATATCAGCAATATTCTCACTGATGTTGGATATCTCAAGGGTATAGTTGTTGATGGATACCTGCATTTCCTGGAGCCGGGCATCTGTCCTGTTTAGTTTATCATGCAGTTGTGCACTGGTCCGGGCCACGTTGTCAAGGCTGTTGTACAGCGATATCACTGGAACAGTGTGCTCATGCAGCAGACTTCTGGTATCCCGGATCTGCTGGATGGTGCCTGCCAGTGTGATGCACTGGGGTTGTGACGGGGGGGCGGTGCATGTTAGGTCATAGGTCTGCTGTAAATCGGTCTGAAGGTCCAGCAGTGCGGCATCGGTAGCATCGATCTCATCCACAACTACTTTTAGTTCATTCCTTAACATGGCAGCATCATTGTAGATGGAACTCACATTCTCATCCAGCTGCCTGATCTCCA
The DNA here is from genome assembly GCA_023136155.1 of Methanosarcinales archaeon. Lineage (GTDB taxonomy): Archaea > Halobacteriota > Methanosarcinia > Methanosarcinales > Methanocomedenaceae > Methanocomedens_B. The sequence goes on along the minus strand of JAGLRT010000061.1, from coordinate 24,553 downwards.
GGCGGCTTTCATTAATGTCGGCAGCGGTCTGGTTCAGGTCAATTTTCATCTGCTGCAAGGTCTGGTTCATTTCGGCCACCGAAGCATTCAGGTTGGTCGCATTTAGCTCATCCAGTGCAAATATCACTTCCTGGGTACTGCTGTTTAGTGAAATGATGCTGCTGTTAATTCCGATGACTCCTTCCTGCAAGGGATCTAGTTTAGCTTCCATCTGGTCCAGTTCTTCCCATAGCTGGCTGAGAAAGCCGAGGGTGAGTTCATAGGACATCTTTTCAGTGGTGGTCATGAACACTGTGGATATGACTGGGGCAATCAGGACCCTGGAATTGTCAATATACAATTTCATTGCCTGGGTCTCATCCATGGGTATGAAGATACCTGCACTGTATTTCCCTGTCCTAATACCCTCTTCGATAACAGCGGGGTCGGTTGTGTTCTCAGTTGTGATCAGGAACATCTGGCTGTCGTTCAATTCCTTGATTATTTCCTCGCCCAGTTGTGACCCTCCGCCGACACCCAGCCTGATATCTTTTAGACCCGGACCAGTTCCACCAGTGAACATCGACCCTATCAATATCATAATAAGTATGGGTGTCAGGAAGATCAGCAATACTGTCTTAGTGTGACGGGTATAAACTTTCAGGTCCTTTTTGATTACAGAAGCAATGGTCAATGCCACTCCTCCTGTGCAAAATGAATAAACACATTCTCCAGGCTGGGCCGGTTGGATTCAATGTTAATAATGTGCTCGTTCCCGGATTCAAATATGTCAATGATCTGCTCCAGTGCCTGCTCGCTATTGAGAGTTATTTTGAGTCCTTTTTCGGAATCAACACAGGACGCCACACTTTCAAGCGTACCCAGCTGCTCTGTGAGGGCGTGGTAGTTCCCTGGAGTACTTGTTATATGGATGACCCGCTCACCCACTGTGTTCTTCAACTCTTCCGGCGTCCCTTCCACTACGATATTGCCCCTGTGCATTATCAGTATCCGGTCGCTAAGCAGGTCGGCTTCGTCCATATAATGAGTGGTGATAAGTATAGTGGTCCCCTCATTGTTCACTTCCCTGATGGTATCCCACAGTGCCTTCCTGGAAACGGGGTCCAGTCCTACACTGGGTTCGTCCAGTATGAGTACTTCTGGTTTGTGTATCAGTGCACAGGCGATATTGAGCCTGGTTTTCATGCCGCCGGACAGGGTGCTGGCACGGCTGTCTTTCTTTTCGGTAAGCTGGAGCATCTCCAGTATACGATGGGTCCTCTTTTTTATATCAATGACAGCAACGCCGTACAATGAACCGAAATACCTGAGGTTCTCAGCAACTGTGAGTTCGTCATAAAAACTATTCTCCTGGGGTACCACGCCAATAATGGAGAGCACATCTTTTTTGTCAGATACAACATCAAGACCTGAAATATAGACAGAACCTGACGAGGGTCGGTTCTGGCATGATAGTATATTTATCAGGGTTGACTTACCAGCCCCGTTAGGTCCAAGCAGTCCAAATATGGATCCCTTTTCAATATTCAGGGAAATTTCATTTAATGCCTTGAAATCCCCGAAGGTTTTAGATACGGACTGTATCTCGATTATTGGCTCCATGTTTTGCTTCCTGGTTGACTACATTGTTCTCCCGCAGTATGTCAATTTAACAATGTTTGCACTCTGTAATAAAATCTTTGGAATAGAATATGTCTATTCTGGCCCGTCCGCGAAAATATTATCCTGTTATCCCCCAATTATACCTTATGAAGATAACAGTCATCTCTGACACCCACTTAAAACCGGGCCAGCCAGTAGAGATGCTTCCCGCACCCTTGCTGGATATGCTTGCATCCTCTGACATGATAGTCCATGCCGGGGATTTTGTTTCAGTGCAATGTTATGATGAATTGAGGGATATCAACCGACTGGTGTGTGTGGCAGGCAATACGGACCCAGCCGAACTCAGGCATGTGCTGCCCCAGAGTACCACTTTTGAGGCGGGAGGCGTGCGCATTGGTGTGACCCACCAGGGCCAGCTTTCAGTTACTGACCTGACCGGACTTGGTTATTTTGCGAGGGAGATGGAGGTTGACCTGCTTATTTTCGGGCATATCCACAGACCACAGATACACAGGAGCGGGGATATTACTTTGCTGTGTCCGGGCAGTCCTACTTCGCCCAGGCAGTCTGAACCCAGTGCGGCTGAGTTGACTGTTGAGGATGGAGAGGTGGAGACAGTTATTGTTAATTTTGAAGGGAAGGTTTGTGATAGTATCGGGTTCGCGAGGTCGCTGGGTAGGGATTGATTTAATATCCATCTATTGATAGTAGTTCAGTTGGTTATAAATTGTAACTCTCTGATTTTCGTATCCTCTCCAAAATGATTGGTAATTCCGAGAATCAACAAATGTATTTCCACTAATCTGCCTAATATATTGCCTCATTCTCTAAGATTTGGCCTAATTGTAAATATTCTGATGAAATGAAGGGTTTTGTAAAAGATTTGGCAGTGTACCAGATTAGACCGCATAATAAAATATTTTATTAAATCAAACAGCTATTTCTGGCTACTGTTGCCAATTTTAATTTATCAAAATATTTGATCGATAGAATCATCCGACAGCGAATTGCTCAAAAATACGGTATAATTAAGTTATGCGGTCCATTCCAGGACACCAACCTAATTCATATCGATGGTATAAGTAATAGTAGCTGTCGCCAGATTATTCAGAGTAGGATTTATTCCATTACAGGCTCGGCAAAGACAACAGTACCAGATATGCGCTTTACCTTAGCCTTGACAATTTCCTGTTTGGTTGCGCCGGTAATATAAACAATATACTTGTCCACTTTAGCAATACCGTCGCCCTTTGAACCCACGCTCTCGATTTTGAACTCGTAGACCTCGCCCTCTTCCAGCGCATCTCTCTTTTTCTCCATCGTAGCTTTTCTTTTCCTGACTGGTCGGTGAGCTCCACATGCGTCGCACTTTAGCATCATAACACGGTCAGTCTTTACCAATTTGGTATCAGGTCGGCCACATTCAGAACATTTCACATATTCATCAACATAAGATTCGATCTGCCCGGCAATGGCCTCAACACTGAACTTGCCCTGGAAAACAGCATGCTGACCGTTAATCTTGCCAGCAGTTCCTAATTCCCTGGTAAGGGACTTCATCAGGTGGTCAGGATCCCTGTTCAGCACATCCGCTATCTGACTGAAATTCTCAAAAACAGTTGCTTTTCCTTCCGAAAACGTCTTTGGCTCCGGTATTACGAACCTTTCATCAGTAGTCTTGATGTCAGGCATCAATTCATATGCCCGGTTCAGATATGCTTCGTAGTCACCCATTATTTCACATCTATAAATATTACAGCAAACCCTTATTAATTGACCAGTTCCTGTCCCTCATCCACCACAATTCTTACCGGGGTTGAGAGTTTCATTCCACATCGCCTGAGTGCATCTTTAGCGGTCAGGAACCCTTCCTTATCGGTTGAGATAGTAAAAATCTTCTGACCTTTTCTGACCTTTGCCGTAATTCCTACAGCTTTACCGAAAGCCTGTCGCATACCCTGACTGACCCTGTCAGCACCCGCACCAGTAGCCTGTTTATTTTCCCTTATGACCTGAAATGGATGTACTCTGAGCTTCATGTGGAAGTTCTGCACCCCCAGTATCTTGACCAGAAGTCGGTTAGCAGTGATCCTGCCCGCTTCCAGTGCACCGTCACGAAGCTGGCAGGCTTCTCCAGCTATCAGTGATAACTTAACAGGGAACTCTGCCTTTAGATTCCCCATATCATGATGTACTATTTTATTTCCTGGCACACCACCCATATATTTCCTTTTGGTGTATGCCCTTCTGCTATTATAATTACGAAATGTCTTTGCTGGTCTTTTTCCTGCCATGATGAATGTCCTCTGAATTAAATCTAAGAGTATGAAATTTAGCAATAATATGCGGTTTTCCTTAATAACCTGACGGCTTATAAGCTTTTGGAGACGTGCAGCGTTTTGTGTATCGTAGCTGCTGTACCCTTACTAATGCCTGATAACTGTTCCAGTTCGACAAGAGTGGCTGCCCTGATCTTTTCAACTGAACCAAAATGCCTGAGCAGCATTTCTTTACGTTTTTTTCCCACGCCAGGTATTTCATCCAGTACCGACGACCTTAGCCGCGAAGACCTGCGGCGGCGGTGGTGCGATATGGCAAACCTGTGTGACTCGTCCCTGATATGTTTCAGCATGATAAGCCCCTGAGAGTCAGCAGGCAGTATCAACGGAATATCACGCCCCAGTACATGGATACTTTCAAGTTGCTTGGCCAATCCTATGACTGGTATATCCAGGCCCCATTTCTTAAGTGCACCGGTGGCCGCACTTAACTGAGTGGATCCACCATCCACCACAATAAGGTCCGGCGCTTCATCTCGATTATTTTCATTCCCACCACCGCTGGCAATTCGTGCCAGTCGTCTGGATATGACCTCCCCCATCATAGCAGGGTCATCAATACCTTCCACGGTCTTGATATTAAAATGTCGGTAATGCTGTTTATCAGGCCTGCCTCCGGTAAACACCACCATGCTGCCCACTGCATCAGTGCCTCCAATATTGGAAATATCAAACGCTTCCACTCGCTGGGGCAGATGTACCAAATCAAGCAGACTTTTAAGTTCAATCAGTGCGCTGTGCCCAAACTTTTCCCTTTTATCATCCTTGATTAAGCTCATGGTAAGCAGTGACAAAGCGTTCTTATATGCCATATACACCAGTTCTTTCTTACGTCCCCTGCCAGGCACTGTAATGTCCAACTTCCCAGCCGCCGTGTCCTGCAGCCATTCCAGCACGGTATCGTCATCTGGCAGTATATTCAGTGAAATATTCGCAGGTACGGGTGCATCACTGTAATATTGTGTGAGAAATGCACTCATAACTTTCCCTTCATCAGCGCCCCTGGAATAAAGCATGAACTCTGAGCGGCCGACCAGGCTACCGTCCCTGATATACAATACCTGTGCAGCGGAGGTCTTATTGGATATAGCCACAGCCACCACATCCCAATCATCAAATCCGCCCGTGATGTGCTGCCGTGCCGATACAGTATAGTTTATTGCTTGTAACTGGTCACGTATCACCGCAGCCGATTCGAACTCCTCCCGCACAACATACTGCTGCATCTTTTCATCCAGTTTGTACACAAGTTCTTCATTTCTGCCTTCCAGGAACTGGATAGCATTATCCACATTCATACGGTACCTTTTTTTATCAATCATCCCATTGCATGGAGCATTACATAACCCCATCTGGAAATTAAGGCATGCTCTTCCAGAAGTCGTTATCTTCTTTTTACACGGCCGAATCCTGAATATCTGGTTGATAAGTTTAAGGGTTTCACGAACTGACCGGGCACTGGTAAATGGTCCGAAATACCTGGCACCATCCTGCAGTTTCCTACGTGAGAGGAATATCCGGGGGAAATCTTCTTTAACTGTAATCTTGATGAACGGATATTGTTTATCATCTTTCAGGCACACATTATAACGTGGCCTGTGTTCTTTGATCAGATTGGATTCCAGGATAAGCGCGTCTAATTCAGTGGGCGTAACAATATATTCAAGGTCTATGATGGAGCTGACCAGTGCCCTTGTTTTTGCATCCTTTTCAGTGCGACCAAAGTACTGTGAAACCCTTTTTTTAAGGGACAGAGCCTTACCCACATAGATAATATTGTCACCCTTATCTTTAAATAAATAGACTCCAGGTGAGTCAGGCAAAAGCGCTCGCTTGTTCATAACTTAAATATATATGAAGGGATGACAAAAAAACCTTATGTCGATAATGAAGTTTGCTGTTCCTGCATCTCCTTAAGCAACTTTGGATTTTCATCTTCCTTTTATTCGTAAAAAAGCCTGTACTGGTATAATGGTTCCCCACTATCAAACCTGTAGGAATTTATTTTGCATTTAATCGTTTTGTGCTATTCAAAGTTGAAAGGTATTTTACACGTACCATATCTGGATCGTGGAAAAGTATGTAGTCAAGACGTGTGTTAAATGAATGTTAATAGTTAAAATTGTTACTTTGTGCAGGAAAGATATTCATCTTTTTGGATATGAACCGATTACCTTAATCTGGTCCGCCAATTTTTCTATACCTTCAAGCGCATCCTTAACAGGCAAATCTGATTGGTGCCCTTCCATATCAATATAGAACAGGTAATCTCCCAGCCCCAACTTGGAAGGTCTGGATTCAATTTTAGTAAGGTTGATATTACGAATGGCAAATTCGCCCAACAGGTCAAACAGGCCGCCTGGTCTGTCATGTCCCAGATGCACTATAATAGATGTTTTGTCATGGCCTGTCGGTGCTGGTATCTGTTTTCCCAGTACAACGAACCTGGTATAGTTCTCTTTATGGTCCTGGATATTGTCTGCAAGTATATCTAGCCCGTAATGCTGAGCAGATTCACGTGAAGCAATGGCAGCCATCTCTGGAAATTCACAGGTAAGTTTGGCTGCGTGGGATGTACTACCCGTAGTTTGTGTCCTGGCATTTTTGAAATGTTTGCGGATGAACCGACGACATTGGGCCAAAGCCTGTGGATGGGATAATATAACCTTCACATCATCCATGCAACCTTTTGATAGCAGGCAGTGACCAACAGATACAATAATCTCACCAGTAATATTTATGTCATGCTCCTTGAGGGCATCTAACGTAATGCCGACAGATCCTTCAAGTGAGTTTTCAATGGGCACTATTCCGCAGTCCACGCCTCCTTCGATAACAGACTCAACAACATCTTCCAGGTCATCAAAGTACTCGAGCTGTGCATTTATGTCAAGTTGGTTGGCGGCTTTTTGTGAGTAAGTCCCCTCCGGCCCAAGTAGTCCGATTAACATACCCCTTATAATTCAGTATATTCCTATATAGTTTCTGCAGGGGATAGAAAAATATGGGACTGAGTCAATAAAAACACTATTAGATAAAATTCACATGATAATATAACATAATCCAAATGTTACATTTTGCAATTGCATTAATAATCCTGTTGAAATTAATGATCTTACCACTGTTGTGGGGTGACGAGGCTCCTTTTATATTCGGATTTCCTGCATTTGTTGTTCAAAAAATCAATGCAATTATCGCTGTAATAAATTGGTTGATTGACAAGATTTTCAATTAATTATATTTTTCCTTGTTATTTCTGGTCATCAGGTATTGTCTAATAATGTCTAATAATCAAAAGTTATACATGCAAGTTATTCCATGTATCATTACCTATTTAGATTGAACTTTATCGAGTGACTACATGATGAAACTTGAAAATACATTGATGATGATTCCGGGCCCTGTTCCCATAGCACCCCGGGTACAGCGAGCCATGGGCAGACCCATGTTCGGTCATAGAGGCGAGGAGTTTGGCGCTATATATGATGAATGCCGCGAGACTCTGGCTGACCTGTTCCAAACAAAGAATGAAGTATTTATAATATCAGGTTCAGGCACTGCCAGTATGGAAGCGGCCATAGGTAACGTGATCGGTAAGGATGATAACATCGTAACCATTGAGAATGGTAAGTTCGGAGAAAGGTTGTGTGACATAGGTGAACGCTACGGCAAAGCGGTCAAACTTCAGTATGAATGGGGTACACCTATTGACTTGGAGGCTGTTGAGGAAGCACTTGAGAAGGGTGCCAAGGCCGTGGCAATGGTGCATAACGAGACCAGTGCAGCTATCAAGAATCCGGCAGAAAAAGTAGCTAAACTAGCAAAAAAACACGGTGCCTTGTTTATCATGGATGCCATAACTACAGTTGGCGGCGATACAGTGGAAGTGGACAAATGGGGTGTGGATATTGCATTCATGGGCTCCCAGAAGTGTATTGCTGCACCACCGGGCCTATCAGCTATAACGGTCAGCGATACCGCCTGGGATTCCATTGTTGAAAAACCACCGTATTATCTTGACCTCAAAGCATACCGCAAATCTGCCTCAAATTCACCTTCCCAGACACCCTACACACCCGGTGTGCCATTGATATCTGCCATGTGCGAGGCACTCAGGATAGTAAAAGAAGAGGGAATGGAGCAGCGCAAACACAGGCATGCACAAGGTGCAGCAGCTGTGCGGGCAGCCGCAGATGCGCTGGGAATTGAACTGTTCCCGAAGATTGACAAATACCACAGTTATTCCAATACTGTTACTGGAATGAACATCCCGGATGGTATAACAGATAAAGAACTGCGCGGTGAGATGATGGATATGGGCATCCAGATATCTGGCGGACAGTCTCACTTGAAGGGTAAGATTTTCAGGATAGGCAGTATGGGTAATTTCACTGCTACTGATATGGTCACTACCATCACTGCACTGGAATTGGTGCTGTCAAAACACGGTCTGGTAAACGACATTGGCGCTGGCATGGAAGCAGCTAACAAAGAACTGGACAAGATTTAATGTAACAGTTTTGTTAGGAGATAATTATGGTCAAGGTAGGCATTGCTGATACCACTTTTGCGAGGTACGATATGGGAGGTGCAGCCATTGATGAACTGCGCAATAACGTCTCGGTGAGAATCGAGCGATATACGGTACCTGGTATCAAGGACTTGCCCGTGGCCTGTAAGAAATTGATCGAGGAACAGGGTTGCGATATTGTCATGGCGCTGGGTATGCCCGGTGCAGACCCTAAGGATAAGATATGTGCTCACGAGGCATCCCAGGGTATCATCCAGGCGCAGCTGATGACTAATATCCACATAATTGAGGTGTTCGTACATGAGGACGAAGCCCGGGATGACAAGACTCTTGCATGGCTGATGGAGCAGCGCTCACGGGAACATGCCCAAAACGTGGTTAAACTAATGTTTAGTCCTCGTGACCTGGAACGCGAGGCCGGTACCGGGCAGCGGCAGGGTTATGAAGATGTGGGGCCTGCGGGTCAGTAGGACATATTAAAATTTATACTATTATTGATATAGAACAATCAGGAGATTATGGTTATGAGTGACATTAAACTGGGATTTGTGGTAGCAGAGTTCAACAGGGACCTTACCTACACGATGGAAATGTTGGGCAGGGAGCATGCAGATTTTTTAGGCGCAACTGTGGAACAAACCATCATGGTGCCCGGTGTATATGATATGCCGCTGGCTATCAAGAAAATGGTGAGGGATCCAAACATCGATGCAGTGGTCACTATTGGTTGTGTTATCGAGGGTCAGACCAAGCATGATGAAATTGTGGTGCAGCATGCTACCCGAAAGATAACCGACCTGGCATTGGAATACGATAAACCGGTGACACTGGGTATATCTGGTCCTGGCATGAGCCGGATGGATGCCCACAAAAGGGTGGACTATGCCAAACGGGCAGTAGAAGCTGCTGTCAAGATGGTGCAAAGATTAAAGTAATATATTAATCCAGAGGAGAGCCATGGTATCAAGACGCCTGCAAAATATTGAGGAATCTGCCACCCTCAGGATGACAAATCTCGCCAATGAACTAAAACGCGAGGGACATGATGTCATCAGTTTCAGTCTGGGAGAACCTGATTTAGACACACCTAAGAACATTACCGATGCAGCAGTGGAATCGCTACGAAGGGGCGATACTCACTATTCACCTTCTCCTGGCATACCTGAACTTCGTCTTGCCATTGCCGAGAAACTGAATAAAGAAAATAACCTGAATATTGAGCCGGCCCACGTTATCGTGACACCAGGTGCCAAGCAGGCAGTGTTTGAGGCTATACTGGCGGTGCTGGACAAGGGTGATGAGGCCATACTGTTCGACCCGGCATGGGTTTCCTATGACCCTTGTATCAAGATAGCAGGCGGGAAGACAGTGTTCTCACCTCTAGACCCTGATAATGATTTCAATCCCACTGATGTTGCCAGTTATATTACTACCAAAACTAAACTAATTGTAGTGAACAGCCCAAGTAATCCCACAGGTGGGATTTTTTCCAGGGAAGTACTACAAGAGATTGCAGACCTTGCTATTGACCATAATATCACTGTCATATCAGATGAAATATACGAGAAGATCATCTATGATAAGGAACACCTGAGCATTGGCAGTCTGCCCGGAATGGAAGACCGCACTATAACGGTTAACGGTTTTTCAAAAGCATATGCCATGACGGGGTGGAGGTTGGGGTACCTTGCTACTTCACATGAATTGTACACGTCTATGTCCAAACTGCAAAGTCACAGCGTCAGCAGTGCCACCACCTTTGTCCAGTGGGCGGGCGTGGAAGCCTTGAAGGGCGACCAGTCGTTCATACCAGAAATGGTTACCGAATTCAAGGCACGGCGGGATCTGCTGGTGGACGGCCTGAACAATATGGGTATCAAATGCAATTATCCCAGTGGTGCGTTCTATGCTTTTGCTGACGTGAGCGCATACGGTAACGGAGATAATGTTTGTGAGAAGCTGCTTACCGAGGCCTATGTGGCTGCCACTCCAGGAAGTGCTTTTGGTCCTCATAGCATGGATTTTATCAGGATTTCTTATGCTACCAGCCGGGAGCGGATACAGACGGCACTGCAGCGGATAGAGCAGGTACTGGGGTATAAATAGCAACCTCAACCTTTTTTGCCTAATGCCTTCTAACATATAGAAAGATCATAAATTTGGTATGAAAATACATCACTATTTTCATGCTCGTGGGTGTCATCAAGTTCATGAATGTTTCAATATTTTTAATAATTACAGCATGACGTTACATATCGATTTACGTGATGAACGTGTTACGAATTGTTCCGATTTCATCACTTTCCCGACAGTCTCAAAGTATATCACAGGATTTAATTTCAAAAAAACCAGGGGAGCATAATCACCGTTTTGTCCAGAGATTCAAGAGCGGAGAAAGTATATACAGCCCTATTAATGTGAGATTTACCCAGGCCGTTACCATGAGACCGGTTGCAATGTCCAGATAGAAAAACACCACCATTAGTATCAACAAGACAGTCATTACTCCAATGAGCCTGGCATCCCTGACCTTTGTGTACTCTATCCGGCTGACCATTAATACTGATAAAAGCAGCATTGTAGCCAGCAGACCGTACGAGAATAATTGTCCTTTTTCACTCCCCAAAACAAGCACATACAGGGCGACCATCAAACCGGATGTGGTGATGGGCAGGCCGATAAAACCCCTTTTTTGGTTAATTACACCAAACCTGGCCAGTCTCAGGATACTGGTGGCAAGGAACGCTCCCCCAACAACACATAATGGATAATGGTACTGGGGTGCCAGTATTGCGTATGCTATTACAACAGGTGCTGTTCCGAATGATATCAGATCAGCCAGCGAGTCAAGGTGCTCTCCCAATAACCCGGATTCCAGTTTCCTGGCAATTGCACCATCGGCGCCATCAGCTATCACAGCAAGTACAATGAGTATGGAAGCGTGCTGGACATTGGATAGTGACTGTGCCACCATCAGGATAGCTGTCAGACCGAGCAGTGCATTTAACAATGTCACAAGGTCAGGCAGTTTTATCAATTTAAAAATACTGGGGTTTTCATTATCCTGTTGCATGGATGCTGGTTGCCTCCTTATCTTTAATGTCTATCTTACTGGCAATAATTGTTTCTGCTGCCCGTACCCTGTCCCCCTTTTTGACTGTAAGCACATACCCTGGAGGCGGTGTCACATCCACCCGGCTTCCGAACCGTATCATGCCGATACGCTCACCCCTGACCACCGTATCACCCACGTTAAAATAAGTATCTATCCTTCTGGTTACAGTACCTGCAATCTGGATCATCTTGACCGGACCCGAACCTGATTCTATGCAAGTTGTATTGCGTTCGTTCCGGTATGAATCCTTAAAGAACGCAGGCAGGTATCCTCCATCCTTGTGTTTCATCTTCACTATCTTTCCGCTCAAAGGAGCCCGGTTCACATGCACGTTGTGTATGTTCATGAAAATGCAGACCATACTTCCCCGGATATCCACCACCTTGCCGTCAGCAGGAGACACTACATCATCTTTATCCCCACCGGGTATGCGTTCAGGATCCCTGAAAAACCAAATAAAGAATATATCCAATAGATATACAATCGCTGATTCCCTGGCCAGCAGGGCCGAATCCAACACAAGGGCTGCCAGTGCCAGAGCAGTAGCAGTGACTAACAGTCCCGTAATCAGGGTCCCGGTGTTGCGGGCAAGAATGCCTATCCACCTCTGATGTGGTTCAGGTCATCCTTTACTAGTTGCCAGAGATTGTCGATGAGGTCCAGCAGTTCGGGCAGAGTTTTCAGTACTACATAGGCAATGAAGAACAAAGCAATACCTGAACCGCCTTTGGCAATCAGGTGATGGCTTATGTAAAAGCTGGCTGAATCATGCAGGAAATATTCTTTGCCAAGCAGGTTCACTATCATGGGACCGCTTCCGAACCATTCATACCCATAAGCCCCTATCACAAATGTATTCCTTATGACATTAAGGATGTATATTACAGGAATAGATGCCATCATTGCAAGGAATACCTTTTTTGCTCCTGCTCTTGTCCCCAGGATTAGGCCAAAGAAAAGGGCCATACTTTCGATAGCAGTACATGCCAGTATTATTTCAACCCTGTATATTCCGAGCTTAATCATATTCCAGTCCACTCTCTCCACCGGAAATCCCACCTGTTGTGAGAGCCAGAAAGTCTGTGTGGTAACCGTTTTTATTATTAAATGATTCATTGATTCAATTTCAGCAAAAGGTAAATAGAACAAACATCCTATGGCAGTTATAGTGGTGACAGTCAGTAATGTCTTAGGCCTGTCGACCGGATTGTCCTGTGGCATCCCTTTTTTTGACATTGAGTATGTACTTATCATCAGGTGTGCAATTATGAGACAAAAAAGCGCCACCAATAACATCAGCAGTACCATTGAGATGTCGCCTTCTTTTATGTAATATAAAGGTTGTAATGCCCAATATACAGCAAAGAAAAACCATCCGACGGCACCAACAGGCATTCGTTGCAGTTTGAATTTCTGAGGAAGTATAGACGCAATTATGAAAAAAACCAGTGAAATCCAGAGAAAGTTTGTAGTCATATTTTTAAAACCTGAGTCTATTATTTACGTCCCATATTGATGTTTCATGTATATAATTTATCACCACAGATAAAACGACATTTTAAATGCATTCGAAATATTTTAATACATCATTAAATCAAATAACTATTTGTATATTGAATATTAATATGACCACTGATATGCAAAGTGTTTTAAGTATAGTTAAAAAAACTGTTGATACTTTACTTTATTCAGGGTATGAATATATGCTCACCCGGGAAATAAAGGAGTTTAGGGTACCTGAACATATTGCTATTATCATGGACGGGAACCGTAGATATGCCCGTAAGTTCAAAGTGAGCACCTGGCGGGGGCATATCAAGGGTGCGAATACCACTGAAAGAGTACTTGATTGGTGCTACGAACTGGGTGTGAAACAATTAACTGTTTATGCTTTCTCAACTGAGAACCTGAACCGTTCAGACGATGAAAAACAGAAACTGTTTGAGCTTATAGGTATTAAGCTTGAGAAATTGATGGATGATGAGCGTACTCACAAGAGAGGGATGCGGGTCAGGATAATGGGTAATATACACCTGTTGCCTGAAGCATTAAAGCAAACCGCGATGCGGGCAGAAAACATCACCAGGAATTATAGTAACATGTACCTGAACATTGCCATGGCTTATGGGGGCCGGCAGGAGATAGTAGACACTGCACAGATAATCGCTAGTAAGATTTCCAGTGGTGAAATGGCAGTATCAGACATTAACGAAGACGTAATTTCGTCTCATCTCTATCCTTCTCCCGGTCTGGCAGTCCCTGATGTTGATCTGGTAATAAGGACTGGTGGTGATGAAAGGATGTCAAATTTCCTGCCTTGGCAGGCAAATGGCAGCGAATGTGCTGCTTATTTCTGTGCACCGTACTGGCCCGAGTTCAGGAAGATTGATTTCCTTCGTTCCATACGTACTTACCAGACAAGGGAACATGAATGGCAAAAAAATACTATACTGCGCATTGTCAAACTGCTGGATCACAACGAATATATTGATGTAGGGCAGGTAGTCCGCATGAGCCAAAGAGCAGGGAATATCACTGACCTGGAAGTACGGGTGATATTAAGAAAACTATCCGGCAGCAGGGAAATGGAAGATGTTGCCTTTGTATGGTAGAGTTCTTATGCTTTTTTATCGTATAGAAAAGTAAAAACGCATTTGTTTATCTTGCTACTAAAATTTGATATATGATGAAAAAAAACATCACACTTTTATCTTGCCCCAAATGGGCTTTCTTGACAGTGTTATATAGATGGTTGAAAATCCTCTTCAGACAATTCTTTCCATTTATTAAAATCTATACTCATAGAGTAATTAACATCTAATAATTTTAATCCTTTAATTTCTGATAAAATGGGGTATTTTAAGGCGTCTCTAACTGCATAGAGATAATATTTATCGCCTTCTTCATTAACTTTTGTAATTTGCTTATGGGTTAACCATATTTTTGGTGAAGAATCCTTTCTTCCCTTAACCTCAATTAATCTCTCTCTTGAATTAGATTCAATATCATAACCACCAGATTCTTCTGATCTAGTTAATTCCTTAGCGTCTCGATTTTTAAACCTTTCAAATTCAAGTGCTGTATTTATCCCTATTCTTTCGACTATATTGTCTGTGTTTAAATTTTTTTCAAGGCCCAAATTCTTGAAAAAATCATACCAACTTTCATGTTCATTCTTTTCAATGTCCATAATATATACATCATTTAAAAAGTTTATATTCAAACGCTGCAAATCCTCAGGAGTAAGTAATGCGCGTTTATATAATTCTTCTATTTTATGTTGTGGTTTATATTCTTTTGCGAACGTCAAATCTTCAGCTTTAAGCCATTCATTATTTTTCGACATCAATTCTAAAAAATCTAAATCTTTTGCATTTATCTGGCGGTCTTCATATAATTTTTTGCATTCTTTTGTTTTTGCTATTTTTTCATTTTCAGAAAGAGAAGTCCAATTTTCAATTAATTGGGGAATCTCTTTAATTTTTATAATATTTTGAATGTGTGTTTCAGATAAGATTTCGACATCCAATACTTTGAATAATTCCAAAATTTCTGAGTCTTGAGACAAATTTAAATGGATTATTTTCAAACTACCTTCTATACTGTCAGGAATTTTGACCCCATCACTGTTTATATATATATAAGCAGAATGGACATTAATTAAATTCCAATCATCTGTCAGTACGATATTATGAGATTTTAATTTATTCAATGTATTTTGGGTAGAATTAGTATAATCTATCAAATATTTGTGATAAAAATCCACAAAAAATTTAATATCACGTCCATCTTTTTTTATATTTAATAATTCATTCATTTTTTCAGATAAACCACTGCTTGCATTAAATGTAGGTTCACGTTCAATATAGTAATCAATTTCATAAGGAACTGAACAGTTTTGATCAAGTATTTTTTTGCCTGGATATAAAATTGTTAAATCATCATCACTCAACATTTTTTTTAATTTTGTAGTGATTGAAACTGCTTCTTTTGCTCTTATAGTTGAACCGTCTTCTGCAATCAAAACCGGATTATTTTCTAAATAGAGCTTAAGTGGTTTTTTAATATTTTCATTAAATAATTCGTGTCCTCCTTCACTAGACATTAATATATTTGTTATATTTAATTTCCATTTTTCATGCTCTAGCAATTCTGGCAAACATTTCTCAATAATTAAATTATATATTTCATTAGCTAACCAATTATTCCATAAGCTTTCTCTTGCAAGTTCTCCTCGTCCTGGTGTTGTTAGAAAATCTGCTTGCATTAAGAAGTTTAGACCACTATCAACTTCTTTTAAAGGTAGGAAACTAAAAACTCCTATATGTGCCGTACCTTTTTCCTCTTTTATCAGATTATTTCCATCATCTAATTTAAATGCTACAACAACCTCCCTATTTTCTACATTTTCTCGTTCCCATTCTTTAGTTACAAAGTCTTCTTTAACATTATCTGGAACTGGAATTGTGGATCGGAATATTAACCAAAAATCTTGATTTTTAGGATCCTCATTTATAGTTTCGTTAACACTGTAAATTTCATATTCTTTTGTTTTACAAAATAACGATTTTACAATCACTCTTTTTGTATTTTGATTATGATCAATTATTTCAATTTTTCTAATATTTCTTAAAAATAGTAATATTCTGTCATTTAAATGGTCTGGAGCGACTTCTTCTTTCAACACTTCAATTAGTTTGACATCTTTTAATGGAATGTTAAATATTGTTTGATAATTTGAATTTTGGTCAATCAATGATTCCTCTATCCACAAAGGTATTACTTGCCAAGGGATGTTGGTAGGATTATCCCAGTTATATTTATCAAACTTAAATCTAAAATTCCCTGAAAATATTTCTGGACAATCTGATATTAAAAATACAGCCTTGAACCCCACACCTAAATAACCAATAAAATCATCAGGGGTTTTTGAAGATCGACCTACTTTGCAAATAGGCTTTACATTTTCTTCAGTAAATGGAATCCCATCATTTGATATTTTCATAGAATCTTGTAAAATTTCAATTTTTAAAGATTGGCTATTAGCATCATCAGCATTTTGAACAAACTCCATTAAAAAGCTACCATATCGAGGAAAAGTCTTTTGAATCCTATCTATTGCTCCTGTTAAAGAATCCAGAATATATTCTTCATCTGATTTAATTATTTTTTCCTTTATAGTTTCAATAAACTCTTTAGATGCAGACATTTTCACCATACCATACTATATTTCAAGTGATGTTTTGAAATGATATTCAGACATATATACATATTCATTTCCATTCCTTTCAAAAAGTTTTGCAGTTGCTTAGTTTTTTTTGTAATGCGGTTGCAAATACGGAACGTTCACCATTAACACAATTTCATGAATTATTGTGAACATAACTAACACCAAAGGATTTTACAATCACTTTTTAACGAAACTTTAATTATCAATATATGCATCCTTCTGGACATGGATATTGAAGGTTACGCTAAACGTGCATTGTTATCAGGTGATAGTGAGGGGCAGATAGAGGAAAGGCTCGCACTGCGCATTCGTGAGATTAAAGGTGGGAATGTCACTGAACAGCATTCAAAAGAATTGGCTCATGCAGTTATGGTGGAAGCTAATGCCACCCTGGAACTGAAAGGAGATATTCTTGAACCAGTTAATTCAGGCATTACCATGGGGCAGTTCGGAGTGGGCAGCCGGGGAATGGGTGATTTTTATACACATGAGCAGATTGCCAGGGTGATTGGCAAGACATCGGCGGAAGTGGATACCACACACCTGGACGATTCGGGTGTTGTCAAGAGCGGTAGCGGTGAGTATCTAGTGTTGACGGTGGACGGCATACATAGCAGACTCAGTGATTACCCGTTTCTTGCAGGTTTCCATGTGGCAAGGGCAGCGCTTCGTGATATCTATGCCATGGGGGCCAGGCCTCTGGCCATGCTGTCCGACATCCATGTTGCCGATGACGGGGACGTGGCCAAGATATTTGACCACATTGCAGGCATCACAACAGTTGCCGAACTGACAGGTGTACCCCTTATAACAGGCAGTACCCTGCGTATTGGTGGGGATATGGTCATTGGTGAGCGAATGACCGGCTGTGTAGGTGCAGTTGGTATCACCCGAACCGTCTCTGCAAGAATACTGGCTGAACCAGGTGATGTTATAATTATGACTGAAGGGGCGGGTGGAGGTACTATATCCACCACGGCTCTTTATTATGATAAACATGACATTGTTGATGAGACCATCAATATCAAATTCATTGAGGCCTGTGAGGCAATTATGGATGCAGGACTGCTGGAGTGTATCCATGCCATGACCGATGTGACTAATGGTGGAGTGCGTGGTGACGCTAAGGAGATATCGAGGACCGCTGGTGTGGAATTGTTGTTCCAGGAAGAACGCATCCGACCGCTGGTGAACCCTGTGGTATTGTCAATGCTGGAAGAACTTGAGATTGATTATCTGGGCGTATCACTTGACGCACTATTGATAATTGCACCTGCTGATGCCGCCAAAGATATCCTGTCAGTACTTAGCTCAAAAGATATTGGAGCAGATGTAATAGGCAAGGTTGGACAGGGTAGTGGTGCAAAACTTGAGATTAACGGTAAGACCATTGACTTTTCTCCAAGGTTCAGGGAATCTGCATACACTCCCATAAAAAAACTGGTGGGTGAGGCTGAGCCATTGGACTTTCAGGTCATGTGTGATAAAATCGATGAAGCTGCCCGGATAGCTATTGATAAGAAACAGCGTATTGTAGAGCGGTTGAAGTAATTTCAGGTCATGCTGTAAAAGATTATCAATGGTGGTTTGTATAAATCATGCGTTGGTAAAAAAATATGCGATGTGAATTGATTGGTACATTATTAGTTGCACTTTTATTACTCACACCGTTGGCTGTATCTGCAGATACAGCACCCAGGCAGACTGGGCCATAGATCCGGGCGGTAATCGGGAAGAGATTTTTTATGACGTGATATAAACCTTGGATGGCGGGTATATGGCGGCGGGACAATTATGGTTGAACATCCTTCAGCAGGATTGGTCATCAGGGAACGGTCTTAAACAGACTCCTTTTTTTACCCCATTTCTCTTTTTTTCTTTTATTTATTTTCATTCTGGTAAATGCCGCTGTAGCCTTCAGTTACATCACTACTGAGTTTGAAAAATATAAGCTGAACCACCCGAGCATTACGTTTTAGCCTGAAACCATCTGGGTTGTGCACCACAAGCAAGCTCTCACTGCGCCCGCTATATCCTGCATCCCACACAGCTGTTTCCAGGGCTACACCGCATCGTAGCAGACTGGAACGTGCCCTGGCAATGGCAGCCAGTCCTTCGGGGATGTTCACAACTTCATTATAGATGACCTTGTAGATGCCGGGTCCGAGGTGAAGCCAACCGTCCCCGTCGAACTCCAGAGGTTCTGTATCAGGCAACTGCCGCTCGCTGTTGTCAAAGGCCACTGACCCCGGGCCTTGCAGGCTGTGGACGCTTTGCAGGGTCATCTCTATGCCGTTGGGCTGGGTCTGGACGGCGGGGTCTATCATTTGTTCCACCAGGGGTAGTTTGGTGCTCAGTGCTGTTGTAAGTTCTTGTTTTGAGAGCAGTGTCATGGGTAAACCTCGAATGGTAGTGATGGTCTTACTGCACTTATAGGCTGTTGGTGTTGTTGGTTATAATTTTGACCAGGGGATTTTTAGACCGCCACAAATGGGGAATTTTAAACCGCCGTTGACACATGCACAAACATATAATTTACGCACATGATTGGTGCATAAAATCATTAAATATGCACAGATTTGATGCACATAATTAATAAATATGCACAAGACCCAACCGTAATTTTTCCTGAATTATATGGAGTAAAGGGAATCAATTAATTATCATAGTCAACCATCTAAATACATATGGATATCCTCGCAAAAATCCAAAATATCGTCCCCCCATCCCGCATATCCATTGACCCGGCAGAATTGTATTGCTATTCCTCTGACGCTTCGTACATTAAGGGCACCCCGGATTATGTGGTCATGCCCAGTACCACTGCCGAGGTATCAGAAATAGTTAAAATAGCCCAAAAGCACCGCATACCCATAGTTGCAAGGGGGGCAGGCACCGGCCTGGCAGGCGGAGCCGTACCACTGTGCGGAGGCATCGTGCTGGATATGAGCCGGATGAACAGAATACTTGATATTGATATCCGGAATCTGCAGGTACTGGTGGAGCCGGGACTCATCCATGCAGACCTGAACCGTACACTTGAACCCCATGGTTTCTTTTTTCCACCTGACCCTGGCAGCAGCGAAATGTGCACCCTGGGCGGACTGATAGCTAACAGGGGCAGCGGTATGCGCTCAGTAAAATATGGCACTGTCACCGATTATGTACTGGACCTTGAAGTGGTTATGCCGGACGGAGCAGTCATCCGGACCGGCGGCATGGTCATGAAATCCGCGTCCGGGTATGACCTCACTGCATTGATGGTAGGTTCGGAAGGTACCCTGGGTATCATTACCGGGGCCAGGTTGAAGATACATCCCCTACCCGAAACCCAGGCGGCAGTTATGGCCCATTTCAATGAACTGGAAGCTGCCGGCAGGACAGTGTCGGCAATAATGGAAAAAGGCATCGTGCCATCTGCATGCGAACTGATGGACAGTACCACTATTAAGGCTGTAAATTCGTATGATGCCAACCTGAATATCCCCGATTGTGAAGCCATGTTGCTTATTGAAGTGGACGGCGCCCTTTGTAGTGTTGAATCCGATGCGGCCAGGGTAGCTGAATGTTGCCGGGAACTTGGAGCTTTTGATGTTACTATCGCATATTCCGAGCCAGAGATGAAAGAACTATGGGCTGCCCGCCGCCTGGCAGGCGCGGCGGTTACACGTCTGAATCCTGGTAAAACCAGGGTCTATATCGGTGAAGATATAGCAGTACCCTTGTCCGCAATTCCAGAAATGCTCATAGAGATACGTAACATTTCAGACAGGCACGGTCTCAATATAATGACATACGGTCATGCAGGGGACGGCAACCTGCACACGGGTATGGCTATTGATACACTTGATGATGAACAGTGGGAAGTGCTGGAAAAGACAGCAGATGACATCCATCGTGCAGCTCTGCGGCTAAATGGGACTGTATCAGGAGAGCATGGCATAGGCAGTGCCCGCGGGATATACATGAATCTGGAGCACGGTTGTGCAATGGAAGTTATGTCCTCCATAAAACAGGCACTAGACCCTCATAATATTATGAATCCCATGAAGGTGGGCCTGGAATGAGGGAATACCTGCCCGAAATTGTAAAATGTGTAAGATGCGGCCGCTGTCGTACGGTATGTCCGGTCCAACAGGTACAGAGCTGGGAATTTGCCGGGGCCAGGGGAAGAATGCAAATGGCAATGGGATTAGCTTCAGGGCTTGAACCATCAGCTGGAATGATAAAGAATATATTGACTTGCACCACATGCCAGCGGTGTGTAACTGAATGCCCATCAGGTGCAGACCCCCAACAGGTGACCAGGGCCGCCAGACATAAACTTGTGGCATTGGGACATGCAACTCCTCATCAATTGGAAATGCAGGAGCGTATCAGAAACACTGGCAACTCGCTTGGTGATGAATCAGCCAGAACGACATGGATAACTGGCCCTCGGGTTCTTGGGGAATCCG
Source organism: Methanosarcinales archaeon (assembly GCA_023136155.1). Classification (GTDB taxonomy): domain Archaea; phylum Halobacteriota; class Methanosarcinia; order Methanosarcinales; family Methanocomedenaceae; genus Methanocomedens_B. Next base: position 3,276 of record JAGLRT010000061.1, on the reverse strand, counting down.
GATATGTATATTTTGCTGGCTGTCTGGCATCCTACAGGTACCAATCCACTGCAACGGCGACATATAGGATTCTGGAAAAGTTCGGGGTCGGATTGCTGGAAGACGAACAATGTTGTGGTTCACCATTATTCAGGATGGGACTGGACGCATCTGAACTGATTGAACATAATTCCCGGCAGTTCAGGGAAGCAGGTGCACATACCATAATTGTTGGTTGTGCCGGCTGTTATTCGATGTTCAGGGAACGATACAATGGCTTTGATGTTTTGCACCTTTCTGAGTTTTTGGCTGACAGGCTTGATGAGCTATCTCTTAGTCACATTGACATCTCGGTAACCTATCATGATCCGTGTCACCTGGGCAGGACCTACGGGATATATGATGCTCCCAGAAAAGTTATTGAAAAGGTCTGCACTTTTGTGGAAATGAAAGCTTCAAAGGAGAATGCCAGTTGCTGCGGTGGCGGAGGTGGTGTCAGGATGGGCTATCCGGCACTATCTGGTTCCATTGCGGAAGAACTGAAAAATAATATTCCTGATGGAATTGACTATGTTGTTACGTCATGCCCTCTGTGTTTCAGGAATCTGTCAGATACTGGGGTTAAAGTGCTTGACCTTGCAGAATTAGTATTGATGGCAATGAAATAGTAATAATGTATTAAATAACGATACCAATACTATCGAGCCCAAAACTGAGCTTCATAATCCTCTGATAAGTCATTCAAGTCCATAAGGTCCTTTGTCTTTTGTACTTTATTCTTTGGTTTATCGACTTCAATATCTGACTCAACAGTAATTTCTTCACATTCCTGCAATTCTTCCAACTTTGAATTAAGGTCTAATTGGCTATGAGCATCGGTTTTTTTTGTACTATTTACTTCAATGCCGGATGCATAATTATCCACTACTGGTTCGCCCAGGGTTTTGCGTTCATGATCCGGATAATAACCCACATTACAGTATTCATCTTTGGACCGCCAGTCCATGACATACACAGGGCATTTATCACCGATACACGAACCGGAACCTGTTTTTGGGCAAAATATAGGAAGTGACATGTTATTTAATAAAATACTTAATAGTAAATTAAACCTTTGCCCTAATTATGGTTGCCATGATATAATAGTTCTCATATTTTATTATATAATGTCTGCAAAAGCAAATTTCGGCTTCACATCAGTTATCTGTACCCTCACGTGCTGTCCCACCTTCGTATTTGGTACAAACACCACAAAATCTCCGACCCTGGCAATACCATCCATCTGTTCACCTATTTCCAGAATTTCCACATCATATTCCTGGCCCTTCTTAATCAAGGTTGACAGGAACTTCTTTCCCACCACATATATTTCAGCGCTTTCTTTGCGTGAAGCTCTTGGTGTAAATGAACGTAAATATACAAAATTCTCTTTCGCTTCATCCAGGAAATCTTTGAACATATCACCCTGGAACACTTTGACTACAAAGTTACCTCCTGGTTTCAGTAACTTTTTTGCAATAGCTAATGCTGATTCACTAAGGCCAATAGAACGACCATGGTCAAGCTCCCAGCTGCCGGTCAGGTTTGGCGCCGCATCGCATATCACTACATCGGCTCCGTGCTCACCAATAATTTCCTCGATTTTTTTCAGGGTAGTGTCACGAGTAATGTCCCCTTTAATGGTTTGCACATCCTCAATTGGCTTTATCTTCTGCAAATCAACACCTACCACCCGTCCGCCCGAAAGTTCTTTCGCCATCTGCAGCCACCCCCCTGGAGCGGCACCCAGATCCACGATTGAATCACCAGGTTTGATGACTTTGTGCTTTTTATTGATCTGATCCAGTTTATATGAGGCTCTGGAACGATACCCTGCGTTCTTTGCTTTGTGGTAGAAATAGTCTTTCTGGTTTCGGGCCATACAAAGAGTTTATTGTTATGGACACCCTTAAAGCTCTCCCAGGTGATACGAAATTGTTTATTGAACTTGATGGCTGGATGGCAAAACTCAGATTTTCTGCCAGTCATCTGATACCAGACCATCCAAAATGTGGCCGATTGCACGGTCATACTTATGCTGTTAGCGTACGTGTGGAAGGTACCCAGGCAGGAGAGTTCATAATAGATTTCATAGAACTGAAAGATATTGTCAAGGATATCTGTAATCGGCTTGACCATAGAGTATTGGTAGCTGAAAATGACCCCAGGCTGAAGATAACTGAAGAACAGGGGCACTATACTATGGAAATTTTAAAAAGCTGCAAGCATTATGTACTGCCCGAGGATGATGTATTGCTGTTGCCCATAAATTCGGTAAGTGCTGAAGACCTGTGTAAGTATTTCATCAAAGAGATATCAGCAGGAATAAGAGGTAATGGGTCTGCGGATAATATTACTGGTTTGCATGTCAGGGTGGATGAGGGAATCGGACAGGGTGCTGGTTGTAATATGAACCTTTAAAAAATGCGTGGATGATTCGGAGCATTTAAGTATATTATATTTCATTGTGATTTGGTGTAAATATGGTCGGAATAGCAATTACCAAAGATTCTACAGCACAAGAGTTAGAACCAATAGCGATGGCCATATTTTCTGCAATAGGATTACCTATTACTATGAGAAGCAAGAACAAAAAAGGCATCCGGATTGAGAATAATGCTGTTCTTGATTATGATTATTCAGGGGTTTATCTGGAAAGGGCAATCGAGGAGGGCTCGACCGTACACGGTTTTGCAGAGGAAGGTCCTTATAAGGATGTTCCGGTTGTAGTTTCCCCTATCAAAGACAACAACGGGGAGGTTGTCGGTGCAATTGGTGTGGTTAACCTGGCAGGTTTCATAGACCTGACACGACTTTGAGCTACCAATATTTTAAACATATCCTGCTGTTATACTATTAATATTATGCAGGTGGGTTTTGTATATTCTGAGGATTACCTGGAACATGATACAGGCATGCATCCTGAAAATGCCAGGCGTTTGAAGGCAATAATAAAAGGCTTGGAAGATGCAGGTATTATTGATTTATTATATCCTATAGAACCAAAACCTGCCACTATTGACCAAATTCAATATATCCACTCTCCTGACCATATACGTACAGTGCGGGTATTTTCATCTCTGGAAAGGGGCATGGACGGCGATACACCCACCAGCCATCGTTCGTATGAGGTTGCATTGCTTGGTGCAGGCGGTGTTATATCTGCAGTGGATGCAGTCATGGATAGTGTTGTAGGCGTGAATAGTGTGTTTGCACTTGTGCGTCCACCAGGGCATCATGCCGAGCCGGACAGGAGTA
>JAGLRT010000060.1 GCA_023136155.1 Methanosarcinales archaeon | reverse complement strand
TGGGTTTTTGCCTGTTCAACAATGTGGCAATAGCTGCCCGGTATGCACAAAAGAGGGGATTAGGAAGGGTGCTTATAGTAGACTGGGACGTGCATCACGGCAACGGCACCCAGGAAGCATTCTATGAAGACAGCTCAGTGCTCTATTTTTCTATTCATCAGTATCCCCATTATCCGGGTACGGGCAGAGTGGATGAGATGGGAGCGGGGGTGGGCAGGGGATATAACATCAATGTACCGTTACACGGGGGTGCTAATGATGCTGATTACCTGTATGTATTCAATGAGATTCTGGTACCTGCCGCCCGTAAGTTCAGGCCTGACATCATTTTGGTGAGTGCAGGGCAGGACGGGCACAGGGACGACCCCCTGGCAGGTATGAACCTGACCTCTGCCTGTTTTGGACAGATGACGGGAGTGGTTCGGTCGTTGGCAGAGGAACTTTGTGGTGGGAAACTTGTGCTTTCACTGGAAGGGGGGTATGATTATGGTGCACTATCAGATTCAATAGTAATGATATTCAGGGCTCTTATGGGTGGAAGTGATGATGTTTCAGAAATGGGAGATGTATCAAACAATACACGCCAGTTGGTAGAGAAGGTTATTGATTTATATTCTGGTGGAAAAATCCAGTAAGGAATTCCCTGAAACTTTGAAAATTGACTTTAAGTAGTTCCCTGCCGTACAACACCTTGAAGCCAGATTTTATATTCTCACCTACATGTTTGCCCAATCGGCATGCGTGGAGATCATTGCGCAAAAGTTCAGCAGCGTCCGTGTATTTGCGTTGTATGTCCACCATATACCTGCCGTTCTCTATATATACTCCTGATATCCCCTTGTTTTCGATGTACTTCTTTTTGAAACTCCCTGCATGGATTTTTTCCCAGACAGGCGGACCCGCATGTTTTTTCACAGGTGGTAGATGCAGCACCTCTATTTCCAGCAAAATAGCAGCTTCATTGTCACCGGCCCAAACATCAACGTTCAATAAAGGGAATTTATGCCTGGACAGCAGGTCTTTGATGCTACTGTGTAACATAAATAACTGGGGATATAGTACGTCCTCCACCACGTCGGGTTTATCAAAAACCACAGCAATTAAAAATGTCCCTCTCTCGGTCATTATGCTTTCAAATTCCGCATCGCTTAGCGGGGCCGCCAGAGAAGGAAAGAACTGTTCCAAACCAGGAGAATCCAGATACTGTCGGGCCCGGTCAATAAATCCAGCGAACCTGTCAAGCGTGAGTGCCGCGGCAACATTCCTGCCCGGGTCAGTGGGGTCCACCATCACCAGCGGGTCATTGTGTTGCTTGTTCCCGTGTTCTATTATGTCAATGGTAATGGCAGGTTTCCAGCCATCTGCAGCTTCCAGTACAGCGATGAACGAACCGTAATGGATGATGAGCAATTCTGCCAGGTATCCGGAAAACCCGCCGGTCCTGAGATCTGAACCATATACACCTGCGCCTTTCATGAACTGTTTGAGAAGTAGTACTTCATCTTCCAGTCCATTTATCTTTTCAAGGATGAACTGGTTATGGAATGGTGTCCTGTCCACGGATGATTTTATTTGTGCTGCACTCTCAACCCTGAAGCAAGGTACAAGGTCTACCTCAAAATCGTTAAAAAGAGCGTGGATGTAAGGATGCTCTGCATAACGTTCCTCAAACCTGTCGGCACTGGCTGATACCTGCCTGGCAATTTTTAGTCCCAGGTTTTTCAGTTCTTCATTAGAAGTTACCTCAGGGAAAGTGATAAAAATGTCCAGATCATGTTCACCCGATATCCAGGTACCTCTGGCGGCAGAGCCTACAAGCGTACCTGAAACGTCAGTTAATCCTGACCCGGCAGCCACCTGGTCAACCAGGGATATGATATGGTCAGCAACCTTTTGCATCTTTTGCTGTTCATCCAAAGTGGGTTTTATTTTGCCCAGGATTTCGGTTAATATGTTGTTTTTGCTCATGTTTGTGTCGTTATAGCGGAATTTTCGTCAGGGTTTCGTATATAGGTCCCTGGGGCGTTAGTGTGCTCTTTTTAAATGTGATGTAATCAACCGTGAACTCACCCAGGTCTACATCCTGTAACCCGGCCAGCACCTGTACCAGTTGTTCCTTTGTAGGGTTGTCAAGTCGCTTTACCCTGGCCAGGGTGGCATGTGCCTTGAATGTACCTCGGTCCATTTTGAACCTGAACTCTTTGAGAGTACGTTCTACTTCATTGTGAAGCCGTTTGAACTCGCCCTGTGCCCCCAGCCATATCACTTTCATGTATGCGGGTTTGGGGAACACACCTAAACCGGAAATCCGGGCCGGGAACGGGGGGCAGTCAATACCACTAAGGGCTTGAGAAATGGGTTCCACCCTGGATTCCGGAATGTCACCTAAAAATTTCATGGTCAGATGTACCAGGCCGGGCTCCACAAGTTTCAATCCTTTTAAGTCCATCTCCTGCTGGATGGATTGGACAGCTTCTTTTATATGTAGGGGTAGTTCCACGGCTATGAAAGTGCGAATCATGTATTGTCACAATTAGATAAGGTCGCTATTAACTTAAGATTTGGTTTTTTAAACCAATATTGGGGTGGGGAATTTTAAACCGCCTAAAATGAGGAATTCTTGACCATAGTTGACAGTATGCAGAAAGTATGCTTACAAACGGCACCTACATGACTAACACCAGTATACACTTGAAGGATTAACTTATTCCCAACTGCACCATCTGCCATAACGCCACGCAGTATACCACTTCCAAGGAGACTTTTAACAGGGCATCAGGTAATGATTGCAGATAATGCCATACATATCCAGACCAGACATATGATTAAGTTATTGCAGGCCAGTGAACATGAGCCTGGTGTACCAGTATACGAAATATGGTTAGTTCCAGTTGGATTAAAACTCTGTAAACCGATGACTGTATTTCAATAAAATTTTGTTGTGCAGGCTGTAAAACAGGATTTCAGGGCCAGAGGCCAAACTTGTAATTGAGCAATAATAACATAAGTCCTATCAGCACTCCACCTACCACTATTAATTTTGGATCCATGTGGAATGTAGTTTCATCAGTTTCATAATACCGCATCAGACCAGCTGATGACTGCAGGCCGCTACCTGTCTGTTTCTTCTTTCCCAAGATACTTATCCTCCGTAATTACATGTGTGATTATCACTAATGAATGTATCGAACATTGCCATTATACCAGTGCCTTGAGCAGGTCAAAGTCATGGAGCATTCCAATTAGTTTATTTCGAGCAGATAGTACAGGCATCTGGTCGAAGTTGTTGCGTTTCAGTTTCCTGGCAGCGTCACTCACCGTAGTGTTGGGTACAACAGTCACAGGTTCACCTTTCAGGTTCAGGACTTCACTCACAGTAGAATCCGGAAGTTTTATCTTGGACACACTGTAATACAGGCTCATAGTATCGCGCATTGATTCCCATGTCCATGCATCGTCATCCGAACCCGCAGACATATCAGAATGCTCAAGCGAATCTTCGATGATGCTCATATTTATAAGGTCCTTGTCATTTATTACACCAAGCACTTCCCGGTTCATATTCACTACAGGTGCAGCTTTTACCTCTGCCATCTCCATCATCATTCCCACAAATGAAACAGGGGTTTTGTCCCAAATAACAATTGTCTGGTCACTTATGATGTCACTAATAGGCTCAGAAATGCTTAAGCCTGCAACAGCACCCACAATATCTGCTATGGTAATCAGACCTAAGAGTGTACCATTTTCAACAACGGGTAGCCGCCTGACTTTGTGTTTCAGTATTGTCTTGGCAGCATCCACAATAGACTCGTCGGGTTTGATTGTAATGGGGTCTCTATGCATCAGGATAGCCAACTGCTCTTCTTCAGGATACTTTAGAAGGTCAGTCCTGGTAACGATACCCACAAGTTCATCCTTCTTTACCACAGGCACGCCAGAGACATGTTTCTTTTTTAGGATTTCAAGTATTTCGTCCCTGGAACCAGGCAATGAAGCATAAGCAACATCCCGTACCATTATGTCTTCAACTATTGTAAAACCAGGCATTTTTGTAAAACTCCTATTTTGGTTTTTGATGGTGCTTGTACTATTTGGTTTTTTCCCCTCTTACAACCATCACTGGTATATTTGAGTTCCTTAATACCTTTTCTGCCACGCTCCCCAGTAAGAATCTATCAAGACCACTTTTTCCAAGGGTTCCCATAACTATGAGGTCGGCTGAAACATTTTCTGATATTTTAATAATTTCCTCAGCAGGATGTCCTTCAACATTGAAACTTTCGATTTCAATACCCGCTGCATGGGCTATATCTTCCACCTTTTTAACAGCATCATCACCTTCCTTTTTCAACATTTCATACATGTCCCCCATTGCCATATCAACAGGAATAGATGCAAAAACCCCTGTGTCCACAACATACATAGCAGAAAGACTGGCTTCTGATATCCGTGCAACTTCAACAGCGTGTTTGACGGCATTTACTGAATTTTCCGAACCGTCCGTTGCAACAACAATTTTCTTAAATATCTCGCTTTTCATGAAATCTCCCTCCGTTCAAGTAATTATAGTCTTAATGTCATCAGGTCTGCCTCGCCTTACAAAACTGGCAAGCATATTATGGCTGTTTGATAAATTGGAAGATTTTTTATCCAGCACCATCAGCTTTGCCTGCTTTCCTTCCTGTATTGAACCAAAATGTTCCGCAAGTCCAAGTACCCGAGCACCATTAAGTGTACAAATATTAAATACCTGTCTGTCCTCCAGCCCATATACCTTTGACAGGAATTCCATTTCAGAGAACATATTAGCCGAATTCAACATAACATTGTCTGTGCCTGCTGCAACCGTGACACCCATCTCCAGCATCTTGGCAACTGGAGGACGGGCGGAAGAACCTACACGAGTTACGAAATTCGACCTTGAACAGACTACTGCAGGTATATCTGCATCCACGAGCTGTTTAATATGTGCCTCAGAAGCATGTGTCAAGTGCACAATAAAATCAGGCTTCAGTTCAATTGACCTCGAAATGTCTGAAATATCTTTTTCACCTCCGTGTATGGCGAAAAGTTTTCCTGCTCTGCGGGCAACACGGGATGCAATTTGTAGCACTTCGAAAGGAACATCATTGACCCCGCTCATACCGATTCCGTTGCAGACCTCCACCAAGTCATCCAGTTCAAAGTTGCCTGATCTCCCTGGATGCTGCGGCCGGCCCATTATCATCCCTTCAAGACCGCCAGAAGCGTATGTATTCGTGGCAAGGGTATCTGCCAGCATGGACGCCCCTTCTATTCCGCCTTCCCTGAAATCGCAAAATGCACATGTACCCGTCCGTATCATATCATTTAATGTCCGGTGCATGGCATCCTTTAGGTCGAAAGCTAGCGATTCATCGAGTACACGATGTTTTAAACCATTGGGAGGTCGCACCAGGCTGTCCAGGTCAGACAGTGGCGGGTCCTTGATAATAGAATCACCTATATGAGTATGCGCGTTGACAAAACACGGAGTCACCAACCCATCCAGTGTGGCGTCTACTGCCGAATCAGTCCCCACTTCTGTGATTATGCCATCTTTCACGCACAGGTATCCTTCGATGAGTCTGGGCTCATCGCCATAAACAATGGTCCCCGAAATAACATGCTCATCAGACATTTTCTTTATATTATTCCTCTTAATTGATATTGATTGTGCAACTGGAGGATGCATCTTATCACACTCATACATTTACAGGTTTCACTACAATTTGTACTGGTGTGAATTGAATTGGTGTGAATTAAATATAACTGTGTTAAGCTTACATTTATAAATATTATCTGTGATTGTTAGTATTCACCTGTAATAGACTAACCCCCTCAGTTCCAGTAGAAAAATAGATGAAAATAAAATAGATTTTATTTAGCGTAAATATGTATTGTGATGGTGTGAATGTTAAAAACAATAAAAATCAGAGTATTTTTACATTAAACATGTGTTAAATAGCTATTTTTAGGTACAGACTTACATTTACCCCTATTTCTCCTACCCATTATATATATGATCAGTGATATACAACTTTATGTTAAATACAATACTATATGTGAATTACACATTCACATTGTAGGAGTGGACAATCATCGGAGGGGATGGAATACTTTCGAGGCGAGGGATGCCGGCCGCAATCTGGGGGGATTTGCGGCTGCTTTCTTTCGATATAAATCTCTAATTTTGAGGACAATGAAATGGAAATACGTGTCGAAATAAAAATGGACGACGGTTCTATTGACAGGACTGAGATTATTGGCAACCTTACTCCAGAGACTTTATTAAATCTAATTCACAAGTTCACCAGCCTATACAATTCTTCACCTACGATTTCACAACAGACTGCTTTTGCTGCACCTCAAATGGCTCCGAACAGCCCCACTGTGCAGCCTCAACCAGTACAAACAACTCCGATTAATCAACCTACCTTTCAAACGACTCAAAACACCCAAGCCAAAACCCAGGGGGCTCGTAACTTTGGCATTGCTGTAGAAGAATACAATCAGCTAAAGAACGAGTTCCTTACAATTAAAGAACGATTGGAACTTTTCCTAAATTTTGAATACAAGGGCCATTGGTTCACATCACTTGAAGTAAAAAGGGACTATGACCGGATATATGGTACCATCAACCTGAGCACTGTGTCCACATACCTTTCAAGGCTATACCGGGAAGATAAACTTGAACGCACAGGTAACCGCAACAAGCGGAAATATTGTATAAAGGAACTATCGGAAATACCGGAAATACCGGAGTATCCTCATGAGGCAATCCAGTTCCAGAAAATCATACAAAAATAAAACCGATAATCGTCAATCCCAAAATAATAAATACAAAAATTGTAAAACCGATAATTGTAAAATCGGTTTTAATGTTCAAAAACTATTTTTACCAATTCACTTAATCCAGTTCACAGCGGTCCAGATCCGCTGACATCATATATTGGTATTGGTCCAGTATTGAGCTATGGATACGTCTTGTGAACCTGGCTTGTATGATAGAAACAAACAGTGAATTATCACCTACCTTAACTTCCACGTCAGTAGGTTTAACCGGAACCAGGTCAGTTGGAACTAGCACAGGACCGCCGCATGATGTGCAAATCCTAAAATCCCGGTCCTCCTGGCTGATGAACTCCCTGACCTCATCATCCACGATAAAACTCTTAGCCACAGCTTCACGGTAGGACATGGTAATCAGCCGATAAAAAAAGAAGACTCAGAGCAAAGACATGCTCTCAAGTTGTTCCCGTACTATCTCAACTCCACGCTGACAATCTGCCGGAGATTTTCCCCCAGTTACCACCAGTTTACCTGAACTGAATATGAGTACCACTATTTTAGGTGATTTTATACGGTAAACAAGTCCTGGGAACTGCT
>JAGLRT010000006.1 GCA_023136155.1 Methanosarcinales archaeon | reverse complement strand
TATTCTGGCTCATGCATGATAGGACTGGCTGCCATACTTGACCAGGCCGTGGAAGGGGACAGGATATTCATGACGGCATTTGGCTCTGGTGCGGGAAGTGATGCTTTCAGCATCACCGTGACCGACAGGATTGAAGAGATACGTGATGCCGGGCCTAAAATTGAAGAACTGCTTAAGAATCCTATTTACATGGATTATGCCACCTATGCCAAACATAAAGGCAAGATAAAGGTATGATTAAAATGAGAGATGTAGCAATTATTGGAATTGGCTGTACCAAGTTCGGAGAACTGTGGGACCGTTCCTTCAGGGACCTGTTCGTGGAAGCCGGCGTTTCTGCAATCGAAGATTCAGGTATCCAGGGTGAAGAGATAGACAGCCTGTATGTTGGCAACATGAGCGGCGGTAGGTTTGTTGAACAGGAACATATTGGCAGTCTCATCGCTGATTATGCCGGGCTTGCCAGCACCCTGAATGTCCCTGCAACAAGAGTTGAAGCTGCATGTGCTTCAGGTGGTCTTGCACTACGCCAGGCCATATTGTCAGTGGCTTCCGGACATGATAATATTGTGATAGCAGCAGGTGCCGAGAAGATGACGGATGTGGGCATGGATACGGCCACTGATGCACTGGCAGCGGCTGCTGACAGGGAATGGGAAGGTATCATGGGCGCCACATTTCCGGGATTGTATGCCATGATTGCCAGACTTCACATGCATAAATACGGCACCACTTCTGAGCAATTGGCAGCGGCCTCTGTGAAGAACCATCATAATGGGACCATGAATCCTATTGCCCAGTTCAGGAATGAGATTACTATTGATACGGTATTGAATTCAAATATGGTGGCAGACCCGCTGCATATGTTCGACTGCTCGCCTATATCGGATGGATCGTCTGCTGTTGTGGTAGCTGCGGCTGATATTGCAAAAAAATATACTGATACACCAGTGTATGTGAAGGCCACAACCCAGGCTAGTGGTACCATCTCCCTGCATGACAGGGCAGATATCACTACGTTGGACTCATCTGTTGTAGCAGGTCAGAGGGCTTACAAAATGGCAGGAATGACACCGGACGATATCGACATGGTTGAGGTTCATGACTGCTTTACCATAGCTGAAATTTGTGCCATTGAAGACCTTGGATTTTTCAAGAAGGGGGATGGCGGCAGGGCTACGGAAGCAGGCGAAACTGCCATCGGTGGGCGGATACCGGTGAATACATCCGGCGGCCTGAAAGCCTGCGGACATCCGGTCGGTGCCACAGGTATCAAGCAGGCAGTGGAACTTACCCAGCAGCTACGGGGAACTGCAGGCAAGCGCCAGGTGGACGGCGCCGAAGTCGGGATGACCCATAACGTGGGCGGTTCCGGCGGTACTGCTGTTGTACATATACTTTCGAGGAACAGGTGATTAAAATGACAGTTGCAAGATTCTGGAGAAAGATACCACACAGATATAATCTGATAGGCACTCACTGTACTACCTGCGATGAACATTATTTCCCGCCAAGGCAGATGTGTCCTAACTGCCGCAGGGATGGGGAAATAGAGCCTCACAAGTTTGGGGGCAAGGGTGAAGTTGTTACCTACACCATTATCCATACTGCTGCCAAGGGCTATGAAATGCAGGCACCTTATAATCTGGCTATCATAAAACTGGATGAAGGTCCATCCCTGACAGGACAAGTGGTATGTGGGCAAGAGGAAATGGAGATTGGGATGAAGGTACGCTCGGTTTTCAGGAAACTTGGTGAGGAAAGTGAAAAGGGCATGATCTATTACGGTACTAAGTTTGTACCGGAATAGGTCACTTTTTTTGCCTCTTCGCTATTTCATGTGGAAAGATGGGATCACGATATATTTTCTGGCTTTTCGCTGTTTAGTATGGGAATATATGATTAATCAATACCGTGGCGTTTATTATCTATATTATCCTGGAATGCTTATGAGTTGATTATCTCTCTTTTTTTCAATTCAAAAAAACAATTTACACATGCCTTTACATCAACAGCGGCATCATGAGCCTCATCTAAATGTTTATCGAATAATTTGTAATGTAATTCTGATAAAGAAGGCCATTTGTAATTTCCATATTTTCCAGGCAACTTACAATAATCAGTTGACATTTCCATAGTACAAATTTTTGGAATAATTGGAAGTTGATTATCAACATTCGCCCTCAAAAATTCAGCCCCAACAATTTTTTCATCGAAATTCATATTATGAGCGACTAAAAAACTTGATTGACTTATTGCTTTTGAAAAATCAACCAGAACAGTTTTCAAGTTAACCCCTTCATTCTTTGCCATTTCAGTTGAAATGCCATGAACCTCTGTTGAATCCTCAGGAATGGTGAACCCTTGAGGTTTAACAATGTAGTTAGAATCTGTTAGTATATTCCCCGAATTATCACAATGGTACCATGCTATTTGTACCAATCGAGGCCGGTTATCGAAATTGGAGATGGGAGCTTTCCAATCAACAGGTAAACCTGTTGTTTCGGTGTCGAATATCAGATACGATTTATTCATCATCCAGATATCCACTCATAGTGTCAAGTCAACCCAATAATGTATCCAAATACGCTATCAATACACCGTACAATCGGACACTTTGATGTTGACTTGACAATAGATTACTTTAACTTTTTCATTAACATACCAATCTCGATTAATCAGCACCATCTTCACATCACAATCTACACAATCAACCGATTGTAGTATCCGCTTCAAATCTAAGGGTAATTTACTCTTTCTTGAAATCTAAAGCCTGCTGCGGCAATTGATTTTGAAAATCCAAATATGTATTTTACCTTGATTTTTGAAATGGATACGCTTGTCAGCAATAAATAACGTGACTTTTTAATCCCGACTTTACAAGTTATGTGATACGTCAGTAGGCATTGGTAATTTTTTCTGAAGCACAATATAGAATTCACAAAGACGATCTCCCAGACCGATCTTTTGTTTTGGTTTTATTGTTGCATTTCCTTTAAAAACATAGTCAACAGCCCCTTTTAACAGACCATTTGTAAGATTGCAAAGATGTTTATTAAACTTGCCATGTCGATGTACGATCTGGCAGCTGCTCACAGTGTAATGCATCACATTTGAATCTATCAATTCAAGTACTGACTTACGACCCAATTTTTTATCAACATTTGAAAATGCTTCCTTGAAAGTTTCCATATCCCAGTCAATAACATTGAACTGATTTTCATATTCCTTAAAGATCTGTTCACCCATCCGTTCTCCAAGTGTTATCACGGTTGAATTAATCTCGGTCTTCTCTTTGACACCATCAAGAAATATCAAAAACGTCAACATCTCATGGTTAAAACCACCCTTCGTTTTCACCAGATTGCTGACCAGTTCGCTTATCCTTCCTTCAATTTCAACCTTATGCTGCAGGATGATTATACTCGAGACCTGTATTGCCTCGTATTGATAACCATTCAACTCCAGGATTTTCAATATAGTTTTGGCAATATGCTCTATGGCGTCTGGATTTGTATATGAATGAAAAATCCTTAATATGTCCACATCTATTTCTATTTTGTCCACTATCCGAGAGGTTTCGAATATAGACTTTATGGTGGGCAATAGCTGCTGAAGATTGATGTCATTGCAAGGAAGTCCAGTGTACATTGAAAAAATATCAACATCAACATCAACTCCAGCTGATAACAGGCGCTCATATTCCTTTCTATGTATGGTTACCATGTTGTAGTCTGTATTGATGTGGGTATTAATAAGCGAATTCCAGAAATATGGTTTATACCTGATCTCCTTTATTGATCTATCCAGTGTACCAAGATGCCTTACACAGTCCTGATATGCCTCATCCTTCGAACTTTTACTGCTGAATTCAATACTGGTCTTTGAGTAAGTGCTTGAGATATGTTCAATACCAATATGGTGGTTTACCAGATAGATACTTATTATTTTGGAAATAAGCAATCGCTGGTTCTCACTCCCGCCAGTCAATATATAAACAAAAGGAAACGTGAAATGGATTTTTGTCTTCCATCCTAACCCGACACATAACTCGTTGACTTGAACGGCAAAACCCTCCTGATCCAGTTCATCAACCTGTTCAATAAGGCTATCCACGATCTCCTTTGATGGCAGCATATCCTGGCTGGTCTCAAGCAACCATTGCCAGACCAGTAGGTCCACTAACACTCGCTGTTTCTCTATCTTTTCGATAGATACCGAGTCTGTGATGGCATTCTCAAGGCTACCATGATTCTTTATCATCAAATTTGTGAAATCTATCATTTCCCTGATACTGGCACTGATATTTCCATCGTGCTTCTCAAGCATAGGAGAAAGAATATCTAAATGCTTTTTATCTAAAGTGATATTTCGTCGTTCCATTCCAATTAGATAATTTTGAGGCATCATATTTATATGTGCCGATGTGATGGATGTGTGCATTGATGTTCACTATAGTATATATATATGATACAATCTCTAACATTATAGGGATTAATATGAGTGAGATCAGTATGGCAATTTCCGATAATTCAAGTAAGCAGAACGATGTTCCTGAAGGGGCGTCAGGACTTGTAGACCTTACTTCAGAAAATGCACCGGATTATCTAAGTGGCAACGTCCGGCGAATTAAAGCTGAAAAAGCACGTCAGGAAAGGAAAAAGGCGCAATTACAAAAGGAGGAACATTTTTTCAATGACCTTTTAAGCAACATACTGATGCCGAAAGGGTTGGTTACTGAAAAAGAGAAAAATTTCATCCTTATAAAAGATAACGCAACCAGGTCTACGAATTTCTGGAAGACCTGGATCGAGAAATACGAACTTTACACCAAACTAAATGGAAGTAAACCACTGCAATCATACAAACTCAATGAATTCCAGGAACAACCTGGAATCTTTCTGAAGGGAAAAATGGGTTCACTACCCGAGAACATTTTTGATACAAACTATTATCTGGAAAAGATTGCCAGATTCGCAGCCGATTTCCAGACTGAATGGAAAACCCCGCACTTTTATATGAGAAAAAACGCTGCAGGAGCAAACGTTCTGGAAGAAGAGAGTAATACCCAGCGAAATCAGGAAGCTGAACAAATCGTATATTTGATATGGGACTTAATGGATGAACTTGCCAAAGTCACTGAATCCATAATTGAATACTACAGTGTGGTAGGAAATGAACTGGCAGGCGGTGCAGACATCCCGGTAGACCCCGGTCAGATATACAAAAATATTTTTGGCAATTCAAGAGCAGCCAGGGAGTTTGAACGTGAGAGATTCCAATTCCTTAAAGACTATGCTAAAGTGCTGTTCGCAGTTAAAGAAAACTGGGAAAAACGCCTGGACCGGACGTACGACGACTTTACCAATTTACCTGATGTGGAAAACTCTATCGACAATTTCCTTGAAAAAAGATTGGCTCAGGCTGAATCCATGTTCGACTGAAGGTCAGATGGACTTAAAGAAAGTTGTCCGGGCTACCACAGGTCATCAAGGATTAATTATTTGCACGCCTGTTCATACAGTTCAATCCAGAGTATTGCTTCCAGCCGTATGATACGGTATGCGCTTACTATGGCCGCATTCCATGCAGGTAGTAACAACCCGGCCGCTCCTTACTCTAACCCTACAGCTCGCGCCATGGATCAGATATGCACCGCAACACTTGCATATCCTGCGTTTCAGGTGAGATGGCATCCTGACCCTGTGCCGCATACCTATCC
Organism: Methanosarcinales archaeon; assembly: GCA_023136155.1. Classification (GTDB taxonomy): domain Archaea; phylum Halobacteriota; class Methanosarcinia; order Methanosarcinales; family Methanocomedenaceae; genus Methanocomedens_B. The sequence continues at coordinate 1,815 of JAGLRT010000006.1, read as the reverse complement.
TGCGAGCCAAAAACACATACCGCTTACTTAAACCAGGGTCCTCATCAAAAGACTCATCTGCCAAGTCGAACAGACGCACCATTCGCTGGGCCGCCATATCCTTTATCCACACTTTTTTGTCCTTGCGCCGCATCTGACTTAATTATATACAGACCAGATAAAAACTTGGGTGATTTGCCAGTCTAAACAGAATTTTTAGAATTTTCAGCAATACGCCCATCCACCAGCCTGATGACACGGTCAGTTTTTTCGGCCATGTGCACGTCATGTGTCACAAGTATGAAGGTCTGGTTGTGCTCACTGTTGAGTTTTCGCAGCAATTCATAGATATTATCGCTGGCCTTTGAATCAAGATTACCCGTAGGTTCGTCCCCGATAACAATACTGGGTTTATTTACCAATGCCCGTGCAATTGCAACCCGCTGGTTCTGGCCCCCTGATAACTGGTTCGGCCTGTGGTCCATTCTGTCAGCCAAGCCCACCTCACCAAGCACCTTGCGAGAGATCTCTCGTGCCAGGGAAGATTTTACTCCACTGATCAACAACGGCATCATCACGTTCTCAAGAGCATTGAAATCGGGCAGTAGGTGATGGTATTGAAAAATGAAACCCAATTGCTTATTCCTTGTAATTGAGCGCTGCTTATCAGACATTTTTGTGACATCGACCCCATCCAACAGGATAGTGCCGCTCGTAGGTGTATCAAGAATACCTATCTGGTTAAGCAGTGTACTCTTGCCTGAACCGGACGGACCGATAATAGCCAGGAACTCGCCCCGTTCAATATTCAGGTCCAGGCCGTCCAGAGCCTTTATTTCCACGCCGTCACCGAATATCTTGGTTAGGTTCTTTATCTGGATTATATACTTTTCAGACACTATAAATCGCCTCCACTGGATCCATTTTTGAAGCACGCCTGGCAGGGAATACTCCAGCTATAATATTGATGACCATTGCAAAGATACCGGCTGTGATGAAGTTCTTGAACTCTATCACTACAGGCAGGTGGTCCATCCCCCAATACATCTCTGGTGGTATGGGTATGGTAATAGATGCAATTGCCAATGAAGCGGCATATCCCACTATACAACCGATTATAACCCCGGCCATACCCAGTATTCCTGCCTCCATCAGAAATATCAGCATTATACTCCGCCTGGACGTGCCCATTGCCATGAGCATTCCAATCTCACCAACCTTTTCCATTACTATCATTATCAGGACATTGGCTACACCAAAACCCGATATGCCGAAGATGATAATATAAAAGATATAAACCATACTTTCTGAAGACTCAAGAAGGGTCAGTATTTCTGCATTCTGCTCCATCCAGCTTACAGCATCATAGCCCGTCTTCCTGTCAATCCCATTAGCCAGTTCTTCGGCAGCATAAGCATCAGAAATCCTTATCCCCATTCCTGTTATCACATCACCGGATCCATAGAAATCCTGCAACCGCTTAATATTTACAAATGCCATTGTTTCATCAACTGGCGTTCCGGTCTGAAATATACCTGTAATGGTAAAATCAGTAGTTTCTGCTCCTGGAATCTGGGCTGTGACACTGTCACCCATATCCACACCAAGGTTTTTTGCCAGTTTTGCACCCAGGATTATGCGGCTGCCAGGATTTTCAATGGATGCAAACTCCCCCGCAAACATATCTTTTTCCCTGTTGACAACCCGATTCTCATCTTCAGGATTGATACCATACAACAGCACTCCTTCTACGTTGTGCTTGTACTGTATGGCAGCTTCACTCTGGAAATATGGCGAGACTGCCTCTATACCTTCCAGAGTATAGATATGGTTCTC
>JAGLRT010000059.1 GCA_023136155.1 Methanosarcinales archaeon | reverse complement strand
CATGGGATTGGCTCAAGAAGTTCAAGAAGGAACACAAGGAAGCCTATATGCCCACAGACATTGGAACCAACCTTGTATCCCAGATAGTAGGTGCAGACTGCCTGCTATATGGTCCAATCGAGAATGTCAGGTCAGTGTTCCCGGCAGTTGCGCTGGTGGATATCATGCTGGCTGAAACTGCTCGCGATTTGGGTATGGAAGTAATGGATCCAAACCATCCAATCAATAAACTGGTGTGAAAGCACCGGTTTATCTTTTCTTTTTTTTGATATTTATTTACAACTGAATTTTGCAAGTTGCAGGAAGTTATTATTAACTTTCCATACTATAACGTAACTTCAAATAACTTCATATAATTCACATGTATACTGTACAGTTTCATCTTTAATGCGGAGTTACACAATGACGAGTGCAATGGAAATATATCAATTACTACCAAAAACCAACTGTAAGGAATGTGGTGAATCCACTTGCATGGCCTTTGATGTTGCATTGCTCTCAGGCACAAAACGGTTTACTGAATGCCCGCCACTAATGAATGAGGATAAGTATAGCGATTCAAAGCAGAAACTGGAAGAAATATTAAAACCATTGGAAGGTGCAGAAGAAACCGGGCTCATCATACATGAAGAACTTTGTTCCGGGTGCGGAAACTGCGTGGTTGCCTGTCCCGTGAATGTGGCCAATGATTCACATGGTTCAGGTAGGGGATTAGGTCCAACTAACAATAAAGTCATATTCAGGGTGGTTGACGGTAAAGTGAAAGCAGCCAATGTGAAGGAATGCCGACGGTTTGGTAAAGATAAGATACTTTGCAGGGCATGTATTGACCCATGCCCAACTGAGGCAATTGAATTTGTATAAGTTGTATGAGGCTTATTTATGACTGAAACGGTTACATGGACCTGTACCGGATGCGCACTGCTTTGTGAGGATATCCAGGTAAGCATAGGTGATAACAGGATTGAGCAGGTTGAACATGCCTGCATAAAAGGTAGAGCCCGGATTTTAGGTTGTAATGAAAAGGCTATCCCTACAGTTAATGGTGTAAATGCAAAAATAGATGATGCTATTAAAGATGCAGCACGGATATTAATGGAAGCGAAAAATCCTTTACTCTACGGGTGGAGCAATTCCACAAATGAAGCCCAGATGGCAGGTATCGAACTGGCCCGTACATTGGGGTGTGTTATTGATTCCACATCATCCTTCTGCCAGGGTATTACCATAAACGAAATACTCAATGGTACAATTCCAACATGCACATTGGATGAAGTGAGGGAAAAAGCTGATGTTATGGTCTTCTGGGGTGCCGACCCAATGAGTTCCCATCCCAGGCACATGTCCAAATATTCATATTTTCCAAGGGGTGAATTAAGGCAAAGAGGATATGAAGATGACAGGACCGCTATTTCCATAGATGTCTGGCAATCCAGAACTGCAAAGATATGTAAGAATGGGTTTCATCGGATACCCCCTGGAAAAGATATCGAGTTCATGCGAGGTCTGATAGATGCACTATCTGGTCGTGTACCCAAATTATCTTTTGACTATGATGTTAAACGTATACTTGAACTGGCTGCTACATTGAAAAAAGCTGAGTTCGGTGTGATATTTGCAGGATTAGGGCTGGTTTATTCTATTAAGGAAGATATAGCTCTGCTGTCTGAATTTATGAGTGCATTGAACCAGTTTTGCAGTTTTTCATTGATTCCGATGGCAGGTCATTTTAATATGCGGGGTTTTAATCATAATTTGCATGAAAAGACTGGACATATTTACCGTGTGAAATTCGATGACGGGGGAGCAATATCTGGTGTGAAGTACTCTGTGATCGAACAGATAAAAAGCGGTGCAGATGCAGTTTTAGTGGTGGGGTCAGACCCAATTGCAAGTCTTCCTGTGTCAATTTCAAGACGGTTGAAAGATATTCCCATCATACTGATAGACCCTTGCATGAACCTGACATCCCAGGTTGCAGATGTGACCATTCCCTGCAGTACATCTGGAATTGAAGTGGGAGGGACTGCAGTGCGTATGGACGGTAAAAACATGGATATCACTTCTCTTGTTCAGGGAGATAACATGTCTGATGAGATGATAATTAGACGAATCATAGAGGAGGTTGAATGATGGCTGTGAATGTTGGCAAGTTTATCAGGTCCCCTGAATATGATATAACAGTCGTAACCTATAGGGATGTGTTTCAGTCTTTTGCCTGTGAAGAGGACCGCAACGGTAAGGAGTGTGAACAACTATCTGCTGTGATAGTGCTGGATGCTACTGAAATGAAGCATATGGGTGTTCAAGATGGTGCGAATGTCAAACTCACATCAAAATGGGGAAGTATAGTTGTCAAAGCTGTATTTTCACCAAGAGAGGAACAAAAGGGAATCGGGTTTATGGTTAATAGCCTCTGGTCAAACGCTTTGGTTTCTGATGAAACAACAGATGGTATTCCAGAATTTAAGAATATTAAGGTGAAGATCAAAGTCTCAAATGAGACAATAATTAGCAACAAAGAAATTCTTTCATCATAAAACAAGACAGTTAAATCAGTTCCGCAATGTTCACAGTGAAAAAAAAATAAGCTCAATCTGAATCAGGATTGAGCCAAGGCATCATTGCCCTTAATTTCTTGCCAACTACTTCTATAGGATGCTCGTTTTCCATGCGTTCCATGGCCTTAAGCACCGGGCTGTTTGCCTTACCCTCAAGTACGAACTCCCTGGCAAACTCGCCACTCTGTATCCGGTACAAGGCTTCTTCCATGGCAAGCCTTGACTCCTCATTTATGATTTGTGGACCCACGGTCATACCGCCGTATTCTGCAGTATTTGACACTGAATCCCACATCTTGGCAAGTCCGCCTTCGTGTATTAAGTCAACTATAAGTTTCAATTCATGCAAAGTCTCAAAGTAGGCTATTTCGGGCTGATAACCTGCATCTACAAGAGTTTCGAATGATGCCTTGATCATACTGACTGTGCCGCCGCACAGGTCCACTTGCTCACCAAACAGGTCGGTCTCAGTTTCTTCCAAAAACGTGGTCTCAATCACACCGGCTCTGGTGCAGCCAATACCCCTTGCATAGGCCATTCCTATCTGCCTGGCCTTACCGGTGGCATCCTGGTGTACTGCCAGCAGGCCTGGCACGCCATTGCCTTCCACATAAGTCCGCCTGACCAGATGCCCTGGACTCTTTGGAGCCACCATGAACACATCTACGTCAGCAGGTGGAACAATCTGGTTATAATGAATATTAAATCCATGGGAAAATGACAGTGCATTCCCTGATTTAAGATTTGGTGCAATATCATTTGCATATATATTTGCTGCAATCTCGTCAGGTACAAGCATCTGTACAACATCAGCCATTGCTGCTGCTTCTGCCACAGTCTTTATAGCCAGGCCATCAGCTTCAGCTTTTGCCCATGAACTGCTGCCTTCCCTTAGTCCTACTACTACATTGAGTCCTGAATCATGCAAGTTCTGCGCCTGGGCATGACCCTGGCTTCCGTACCCAATTACTGCTATGGTCTTCCCTTTTAATACACCAAGGTCAGCATCTGAATCATAATACATATTTACCATTTATTATCTCTCCTGTGCTTAAAATTAAATTTAATTAACTAATTGACAATAATCATATATGTTATTTTTCTAATTTCACAGTCTTTACACCGCGATTAATGGATATCTTACCGGTCCGCACCACTTCAACGATACCGAAATTGCGCAAAAGCTTTTCGATAGCATCAATCTTATCTCCTGTACCAGTTACACCAACAATCATGGTCTTGACGCCAACATCAACTATCTGCGCCCTGAAAACTTCGACAATTTGTATAACCTCAGAACGGTTGCCTTTATCCACCTTAACCTTGAACAGGGCAAGTTCACGTTCAATTGCATCGGTCGGATCAAGGTCACTGACCTTAATCACATCTATGAGCTTGTTCAATTGTTTGGTTACCTGATCCAGTACACGATCATCACCTGAAACTACAATTGTCATCCTTGAAATATCAGGATTGTCTGTAACACCTACGGCCAGGCTTTCAATATTAAATCCCCTGCGGCTGAAGAGTCCTGATACCCTTGCCAGCACACCCGGTTTGTTTTCCACCAGCACAGCAAGTGTATGTTTCATGACTGAACCTCCAGGTCAAGCATCTCATTAATTGCCGCACCTGCCGGAACCATAGGGGACACATTCTCTTCCCGTTCGACTACAAAGTCTATTACAGTCGGCCGGCCTGATTCAACGGCTTTCTTTAATGCAGGCCCAACCTCTTCAGATTTCGTAACCCTCAAACCCATTGCTCCATAAGCCTCTGCCAGTTTGACAAAATCAACACTGTCATCAATGCAAGTAAATGAATATCTTTGCTCAAAGAACAGCTCCTGCCACTGCCGGACCATTCCCAGGAATCCATTATTGAAAATGACCACAATGACCGGTATATCGTTCTGTACCACTGTTGCAAGTTCCTGACTGTTCATCTGGAACGAACCATCCCCGGAAATGTCAAATACGACCTTATCCGGATGTCCCATCTTAACACCCATGGAGGCCGGGAAACCATAACCCATAGTACCTAAACCCCCCGACGAAATAAAAGTCCTTGGCTCTTTATACTTGAAATACTGAGCCGCCCACATCTGGTTCTGCCCGACCTCTGTAACAATAATGCTATCAGGGTACAACTCATTTATTTGCTCCATGATGTACTGAGGTTTTAATTTATCATCTTTATGATAATACAGTGGATACTGTTTTTTCCAATTTTCAACCTTTTTGACCCATGCTGCAGTATTGGTCTTGCCGTTAAGTTTCTCTTTGATATATTCCACAAGCATACTTAGCACTGATTTTGCATTACCAACGATCGGAATATCCACCCGAACATTTTTACTTATTTCAGCCGGGTCAATGTCAACATGAATTATTTGTGCATTGGGAGCAAAAGATTCTACCTTGCCCGTCACCCTGTCATCGAACCTGACACCAACAGCTATCAATACATCTGATTCCTGGATAGCATAATTAGCATACTTCGTACCATGCATGCCTGGCATACCGATGCACAATGGGTTGTCATCCGGAAATGCGCCTTTGCCCATGAGAGTAGTTGTCACGGGTGCACTAATGGTCTGTGCCAGTTCCAGCAGTTCTTTAGTGGCTTCAGCTGCAATTATCCCGCCACCCACATATATTACAGGTTGCTTTGCATTTGAAATGATATCCGCTGCCCTTTTTATCTGTTTTTTGTGTCCGGTCTTGGTGGGTTTGTATCCTCTAAGCTCAACCGATTCCGGATATTCGAAATCCAGTTCATCAGTAGTAATGTCCTTAGGAATATCGATAAGTACCGGACCGGGCCTGCCGGTTGAAGCTATGTGGAAAGCCTCTTTTATGATACGCGGCAGGTCGTTGACATCGGTCACAAGATAGTTATGCTTGGTAATTGGAAGAGTAATGCCGGTAATATTAGCTTCCTGGAAAGCATCATTCCCTATCATCGAACTTGGCACCTGTCCAGTAATGGCGACCATGGGCACTGAATCCATGTAAGCGGTAGCAATACCAGTAACAAGATTCGTGGCTCCAGGTCCTGAGGTTGCCAGGCAGACGCCCACCTTACCTGTAGCACGGGCATATCCGTCTGCTGCATGGGCTGCTGCCTGTTCATGCCTGACAAGTATATGGTTTATATCTGCATCGAATAATTCATCATAGATAGGTAGTAGTACACCACCAGGGTACCCGAATATAACGTCTACTTTCTCGGCGTACAGAGATTCGATAAGAGCTTTTGCTCCGGTCATTCTCGTCTTTTTACCCATCTATATTTTCCTCCTATTATTGTTATTATTCTTATACATCAATTATGATAATGCGGCCAAAATAATTATAAGGCCAACATAACCTGCATTGAAGTAGTGGTTTTACTACATTAATGTTGTTATCATAAGTTATTTGATCAGCCTGTTTATGCCTTCCAGTACAGCTTCAACCGAAGCCATTATAATATCTGTCCTGGCACCTCGTGCAGTAATGACCTTACCCTCACGGCTGAGTTTCACCCTGACCTCAACCAGGGCATCTGTACCTCCGGTGATTGAATCAACGTGGTATTCATCCAGCCTGATATCTGCCACTCCTGCGATACCCTTACGCAGGGCCGCAATGGCAGCATCTACGGGACCATCTCCCACTCCAGCCTCAACCACTTCGTTCCCATTGACCTTCAACTTTATTGAAGCTGTCGGAGTGACAGTATTACCAGAGACTACGGTAAATTCTTCCAGTTTTACCTTTGCTTCATGGCTGATATTCAGCACAGTTTCTGCTATGGCTTCCAGATCGGCATCTGTAACATGTTTACCTTTATCTCCGAGCTCCTTTATCCGTGCAACGATCTCATCCAACTGTTCATCACTAACGTCCAGTCCAAGTTCTTTCAATGCCAGTTCAACAGAACTTCTACCTGCATGTTTGCCCAACACAATCTTGCGTTCCCGGCCAACATCTTCCGGTTTTATGGGTTCGTATGTGGACGTATCTGCCAGCAGGCCGTGGACATGAATACCTGCCTCATGAGTGAAGGCATTACCGCCCACAATTGCCTTGTTTGGAGCAACCATGATACCTGTGGCCCTACTAACAAACCTGGAAGTAGTATAAAGTTCTTTCAAATTGATGCCGGTATTGTAGCCGTATATGGTCTCCAGCCCCATGACCACTTCTTCAAGTGAAGTATTCCCGGCCCTCTCACCAATACCGTTTATGGTAACATGGGCCTGTGAGGCACCACCCCGAAGTGCAGCAAGCGTGTTCGCTGTTGCCAGCCCGAAATCATTATGGCAATGAACTGAGACTGGTCTGCCCAGGGTTGACAATTCTTTGAATACTTCAAAAGTTTTCTCAGGCACCAATAAGCCAACAGTATCACAAAATGCTATTCTTTCTGCTCCCGCTTCAATTCCGGCACTGTATACGGACTTCAGGAAGTCCATGTCAGCACGGGACGCATCCTCACCGCTGAGTTCTACAATTAGACCATGGTCCTTGGCATACTGTGTGGTATCTACGGCCATCCGGGTTACAGTTTCCCGGTCCTTTTTGAGTTTGGTTTGTATATGCAGGTCTGACACCGGCACCACCAAATGTATGGAATCTACCTCGCACTCAAGTGCAAAATCAATATCCACCTTGCGCACCCGGCAATAACTGCAAATCTCTGCATTTAGTCCTTCCCTTGCCACGGCACGGATTGCTTCCCTTTCACCTTCGGACGTTATAGCTGAACCAGCCTCGATAATGTTAACTCCCAAGCTATCCAGCTTATGTGAGATTAAAACCTTATCCTCAGTTGAAAGGGATACGCCTGGTGTTTGTTCACCATCCCGTAAGGTGGTGTCTAAAAATCGAACATCTCTATTGACAAATAAAACGATCCCTTCTTGTCATGTAATATCACCTATAATGGTAGTTTCCAAATAATGTTAAATTATAAAAAAGTATCGAACCTTAAACTAACAAGTAGTCAAACGTTGTGATGGCACACCCAACCGCAGCAGAGCTGCAGGGTATAACGATTGAGATTAAAGTCACACTTTATGCAAAATAAAAGAAAAAGGCAGACAATAATGCCTGCCGGAAAGTATGCTATTTCTAATGCATTGGGATAACGTCGATGATTGAACCGCTGTTGTTCCTGGTACTTATCGCGTTATTTTGTGACACCCTGGAATTTTCACCAAGGTTAACTCCCTGTGACTGAGGGCCCAATATCTGGGCTGACTGGACTCCGGTCATGATGGCCATGACACGTACCTTGCCTTCGTATTCTTTATTTATCCTTGCACCCCAGATGACATTTGCATGTCCGTCAAGTTCATAGGTGAGTGCTTCAGCAATCTCTTCTGCCTCAGATAATGTCAGGTCAGGCCCACCTGTTATATGAACAAGACAGCCTGTTGCACCTCTGTAATCCACATCAAGTAGTGGATGGTTCAGAGCTGCACGTACCACAGAATCGCCTTTCTCCTGATTCTTGGCTTCGCCGACCAGCATCACTGCTACACCGCCGCAACTCATAATGGTCTTGACGTCTGCATAATCCAGATTAATCAGCGATGTCTGGGTAATTGTTTCGCTGATACCTTTTACGGTCTCGGAAATCAACTGGTCCATGACAGAGAATGCCTGTTCTATGGGCAGATTTGGCACATAGTCAAGCAACCTGTTGTTGTCCATTACAAGTACTGTATCGGCTGCTGATCTTAACTGTTCCAGGCCTTCTTCTGCCTTTAATGCCCTCGCGCGTTCAACCCTGAAAGGACTTGAAACCATACCAACGACTATAGCATCATTCTGCTTGGCAATCTCAGCTACCACTGGTGCGGTGCCGGTGCCGGTCCCGCCGCCCATACCTGCTGTGACAAAGACAAGGTCTGCATCCCTTAACACTTCTTCGAGTGTGTTTCGTGCCAGTTCAGCTGCCTTACGACCAATATCGGGAAAGCCGCCTGCGCCAAGACCTTTGGTGAGGGATTTTCCTACCAGGATTTTCTTATCAGCCTGGATCATGTCCAGATGCTGTTTGTCTGTGTTTATGGCAATTGTTTCTGCACCACTGACTCCCAGATTATAGAGTCTGTTTATGGTGTTGTTTCCTGCTCCACCGCAGCCTACAATAACTATTCGAGGCTGACCGAATTCTTCGCAAACCTCTTCGAGTTTCATGTTGTCTCGAAGGAGTTTTTCCTTTTCACTATTCTTTAATGCTTGTTGTACAATAGATTCCATCTATTATCCATCCCCTTCTAATCCTCTAATTTTTAGGTCATGCGCTTGAGGTAGCACCTATCCGTTCCATCAACTGGATGTTACGTAGTAGTTTATCGCTTCTTTGATCTATCAGGTCTCTTATAGCCGTCCTTATTGCTTCGGATGCGGACGGAAATTCTCCTTGGTCTACCATCACATCGATCATTTTTAATTGCTGCTCGGGGAGCCTTAATGTTACTCTTTGCATAGTTTTACTCCCATCGTCTATTTCTGTCAGTCAGGTGTCTGACAGATGTATGACGCAGGTCTGCTTTCTGTCTGTTGTATGTCTGACTAAAATATGACGTGTGTATGCTATATGTCTGACGTCAATTATATAAATAGTTTGCGTTGAATGGGCGGACGGACTGGATTACTGGAGAATGCTACCCTGACCAAATCAACTTGAATCAAAATGGCTGGCTGCCACCCCAGCCCGTCAGGGCGCCGTGTGGAGCAATGCTCCTCTCGCCCGGAAGCTGGCTTACGTAATTCAGGTGTCTGCGCTGAATCATACTCCTGCCCCCCTCCTGCACTGAAGTCTAAGTACGCTCCTTACTTTAGATATCAGAGATACGTTCAGTGATGATGTGGCGACCCTGGTAGCTGTTGCAACCGAGCAGGAAGTTGTGAATTCCATGTTTGAAAAAAAGATACAATAGATATATATCTATACGCATCATTATGCATGTAATTAAAGTCAACATTTAGAGCCTAAGATTATTCAATCACATCGTAAACTATTTGTAGTTTAGTTGTTTTTGATTTTGGCCCACAAATTACTGGAAATTTCTTAAGAGCTTGGCTATTTTTTATATTAAGAGGATTAGGTGATGAATTATCAACAACAATGAATGTAATAAGGAAAAACAATTTTTATTTATTCCCGGACCTGTAAATGTAGCAGAAAATGTTAGACTGGCAATTTGCAAAGAAGATATCTGTCATAGAGAGGATGATTTTGATTGTCTGCTTATGAGTATCGAAGATAAGCTGCTAAAGCTTTTTGAAATTAGAAACACTGATAATTACAGAGCCGTTGTAATAACGGGTTCGGGAACGGCAGCAAATGAGTCCATCCTTTCTTCGGTTGTTGGTGACAAAAATATACTCATATTATCAAATGGAGAATTTGGTGAGAGATTATATAATATCTCGAAAGTTCATAATAAGAACACATCTTTATTAAAATTTGATTGGGGGGAAATATTTGATTTGGAAAAAATTGAAACGTATTTGAAAGATAATGATGTTGATATAATTTCTATGGTTCATCATGAAACAAGTTCCGGGAGGCTTAACTCCATAGAAGATATAGGCGCATTGTCAAGAATTTATGACACGATGTTTATTGTTGATTGTGTAAGCAGTGCAGGTGCAGAAGTGATCGATCTTGAAAAATGTAATATTTCGTTTTGTTCAAGTTCATCATCAAAAGCAATCGGTTCTTATCCAGGCACATCCTTTGTCATAGGAAAAAAAGACGAATTTGAAAACTTAAAAAACATGCCTGTCAAAACAACCTACCTAAATTTGTACAAATTCTATCATTTTATTAGTAGTGTTTCACAGACGCCGAATACGCCCGCTGTTCCTTTATTCTTTGCCTTTGAACAGGCGCTGTTGAATATATTGGACGAAGGGGTAAGTAATCGACACGATCACATACACAACATGGCTAATCTTTTAAGGATGGGAATGAAAAAAATGGGCCTGGAATTTCTAATTAATGAAGATGAAATGAGTTCAGTCCTTACTACAGTTCATATACCTTCTCATGTTGATTTAGAACTTTTCAAGAGACGATTAAAGTATAAAAATATTATTATTTATGATGGGAAAGGACCATTCAAGAACAAGGTTTTCCAGGTTGGAAATATTGGTTCAATTACCCCTATTGAAATCGATTTCTTTTTAGATGCAGTGAAAGAAGTTCTGCAAACTTTTGATACGGCACCAGTATTAAAACATGTTCCTGAATTCAAAAAGAAGTGAAAAAATGAGTGATAAACAACAAACTCAAAAAAAAATTATTGAACCGCCTTATTTTAGTAATTGGGCAGATTTGTTTATGCCAAAGATTGCTAATTTGATTTTGCCATTCGTCTCAAATATTAATTGGATTACTCCGAATATTGTAACTTTATTTTCATTTTCTTTGTATGTTTTAGGTTGTTTGTTCATTTTTATTGATACTCCCAATCATTTATACTATACAGCAATCCTATTGCCCCTGGCTTATATCGGAGATTGCCTTGACGGACAATTAGCAAGAACCAAAAAGTTGTCTTCAGATATTGGAAATTATCTTGATAAAGTTGTCGATGTTTTAAAAATTTACATAATTACAATCAGTTTATCTTATGCTGCATATTTAAACACGCAGAATGTAATTTATATATTCCTTGGTTTTACTGCCTGTTTCTTCTTTAATTTTAGGTATTATATCAAATTAGAGACAATTTTCAGCCAATTTAATCACGACCCCAAATATTTAGTAAAATCAGCAGAACGAAGACAAAAATTGTACCAAAAAATGGATGAGGAATATGAAACGCTTTCAACTACTTTTTTAGGAAAAATAAAATTATCCTGGCTCAAAAATCGGTCAATTTTCTGGGTAGATGAGGCTGAATTTGTTATATTTGTCAGCATCGCTGCCCTATTCAACAAAATTGAATTGGTCTTGTGGGTCTTAGCCATTAGCCAGACTTTAATTGCACTTTGGCGATTATTTGAAAGAGGATATCAAACGCATAAGGCAAAAGACAAACTTCTTAATCCACTGAGGAAATAAAATGGAACAAACGAATAAAATGAAAGCAATAATATTAGCAGCAGGAATTGGTTCGAGAATTAGACCACTCACAGATAACTGCCCGAAAAGTCTTCTAAAAGTAGGAGACAACACAATTCTTGAAATGATGGTATCCCACATTCAGGATTGTGGAATAAATGATATTGTTTTTGTAACTGGGTATCTAAAAGAACAAATTCAGGATTATGTTAAAACTCGATTTCCTGATCTAAATTATAGTTTTGTTACAAATGAGAAGTATGCAGAAACCAATACAGGCTTTTCCTTAATGCTGGTACAAGATCTGATCAAAGATTCAGCATTTATTAAGTTTGATGCAGATGTTATCTTTGAAAAAAAAATACTCGAACGACTTATCAAATGCGAACATGAAAACTGCTTATGCGTTGATAAAAATATAAATCTCGCTGCTGAAGAAATTAAAGTTATTATCGATAATGAAAATAGAATACTTAAAGCCAATAAAACAGTTGATCCAAAAGAAGCTGTTGGTGAATCGATAGGTATTGAAAAAATTGGGGGAAATACTGCAAATTTGCTATTTAAAGAATTAGAACTGATGATGGAAGATAAAAATAATCATCAGGAATATTATGAAGGTGCTTATGAAAGATTAATTGAAAAAAAAGTGCCTTTTTATGCTTTAGATATATCAGGATTAAAATGGGTTGAAATTGATACTCATGAAGATTTTGATAAAGGGAAGGAAATATTCAATAAACTTTAAGCTGCCCAACCTTTTACATAAGTGGTACTGGGATTTGTTTTAATTGATATTCTTGCTTCATTTAATTGAAAGAGTATGAATCCATAGAAAAATCTCCAATATGATTACATTAGGAAATTGATTGAGTAGGATTGTTTAAACAATCTTCTTCTTTTGCCTATCACAGACATTTTTACTTGGACGCGGTTCTTCATCCTTTCACCCTTATTTTAGCCAGTTATTCTTTTTGGCGCTTAATCACAATTCAACTTTGGATGAATTTGTTCCATCTGCCACACTGATCTAATAGGAATACATTTCAAAAATTCCATAGAGTAGCATGAGATGGATATGCTTGAAAATGGGCAGTGTACCAGATTAGACCGCACAATAAACTGTTTTGTGAAATCAAACAGCTAATTCTGGCTACTGTTGCCGATTTTAATTTTGTCTTAATATTTGATCGATAGAATCATCCGACAGCGATTTGCTCTAAAATACGATATAATTGAGTTATGCGGTCTATTCTAGGACTGTGCCTGATGTTGTCCCAAAAAGTAGGTGGGAGGTTCTTAAAAAGGTCTGGAAGAACCAATACATCAAAGGTCATCTATATTGACAAAATCATTTTTGCGCTCTTC
>JAGLRT010000058.1 GCA_023136155.1 Methanosarcinales archaeon | reverse complement strand
TTTGTCTTTACTTGAATTGTGGTTGAAGCAATCATATTAAATTTAAAATAAGTGCATGATGTGACTTCCAAGCATGAGAACTGATTAATGCCAAAGGGGCAAAAGCAAGACTAAGTCCGAACACAAGAGACATACCATCGACTTTACCTAAAATACAGGTAGGGATATGAGGCTGCTATCCTGTGCCAGCACATTAGCCAATTTACGGGATATCATCAGGGATTATGACAGGCTGGGGGATGGTGTATGGGATAGTAGTGATGGGAAGTTTGATCCAGTTGTTGTACCGGTGGTGTATCGCCATGGCTGTCCGAATATAAAAATTATGTGATGTATATAACACCCAATCTGTGTAAATCAGCGTAAATCTGCGCCTAAAAAGTAATCAAAAATTTCCAATTGGACTCCACCCACACGCCAAACTATTATCACCCCCCACACCCAAATATACCCTTCATGCTCACCATCGGAGTCATCACTCGTGGCAAGTACGGCGTGCGGCTGCTGCACACCCTGACCGCATACACAGAGTTCCGGATCACCTCAGCAGACATACCCCAAACCCTGCCTGACCTAATCGACGAGCTGGCCCACTTTGTGGACAACCTGAACCTGGACACTGCAGTCCTGTCATCAGACCTGCTCATCACCTACAGCCTGCAACCCGACATCACCCCCGAGATCGTGAGACGCGCCGCCCGGTCAGGTGCAAAAGCCGTCATAATCCCAGGCGGTTGGTCCAATGCCGGCGACCCCATGGAACTGGAGAAGATATCCGAACAGTATGGCACCCGAATACTGGTAGAAGATATCTGCTGCGAAATTGGAGAGGACGCCGACCCCACCGTAAACGAGTTCACATCAGTGCTGGGCCGACCCCTGCTGGATGTGCATATTGTGGACGGCAAGGTGAGTGACGTAAAGGTTATACGGGGCGCTCCATGCGGCTCCACATGGTGGATGGCAGAACAGCTTAAGGGCATGCCCATCTCGGAAGCGTCAGCCAGGGCCGGGTTGTTGGTGCAACAGTACCCCTGCCGGGCAGTCAGGGGGACAGGCGGTGGTATACACCGCTCTGCAGAGTTGCACAAGCAGGCATTGAAAGATGCAATAAGGAAATAGATAACATACAATAAAAGAAAAGGATAAAGTATGGATAATAATAATGATTCAATATATGAGGAGTCTTTAAAGGTACATGAATTGCACCGCGGTGTACTTGAAGTTGCAAGCAAGGTGTCACTGGATGATGTGCATGACCTGAGCGTTGATTATACACCAGGGGTAGCTGAACCCTGCAGGGTCATCCGGGCTGACCCTGATGAAGTTTATAAATATACAAGCAAAGGTAATTTTGTAGCAGTTATCACAGACGGCTCTGCTGTTCTTGGTCTGGGAGATATTGGTCCTGCAGCCGCCATGCCTGTGATGGAAGGCAAAGCCATACTATTCAAGCAGCTGGGTGGTGTTGATGCCTTTCCAATATGTTTGGACACAAAGGATATCGAAGAAATAATTAAATCAATTACGCATATTGCGCCCACGTTCGGGGGTATTAACCTGGAAGATATCAGTGCACCACGCTGTTTTGAAATAGAGGATAGGTTGAGACGCGAACTTGACATTCCTGTGTTCCATGACGACCAGCATGGTACTGCGGTAGTTGTCTATGCGGGACTTATTAACGCTCTGAAAATTGTGAATAAGGATATTAATAGCATCAAGGTCGTAATTAGCGGTGCCGGTGCAGCCGGTATTGCTATTGCCCTTACCTTGATAAGGGCAGGGGTCAGGGATATTATTCTCTGTGATAGCAGAGGCATAATCCACCAATCTCGCAGGGAGGGGATGAACTCCATGAAGTTCCTGATTGCCGGCCTGACAAACAGCCGCAGTCTTATGGGAAAACTGGACATTGCCATGCAGGATGCTGATGTGTTCATTGGTGTATCCGCAGCAGGTATTATGTCTAAAGATATGGTCCACAGCATGGCTCCCGACCCGATTATATTCGCTATGGCCAACCCAGAACCTGAAATCATGCCGGAAGATGCAGTTGAAGCCGGGGCACGCGTGGTTGCCACTGGACGTTCAGATTATCCAAATCAGGTAAACAACGTGTTGGGTTTCCCTGGTATCTTCAGGGGTGCACTGGATACAAGGGCTACTGATATAAATATTGAAATGAAGATGGCCGCAGCCAAGTCGTTAGCGGGCATTATAACCGATTCAGAACTTGATGAAGACCATATCCTGCCAGGACCATTGGATAAAAGGGTTGTACCTGTTGTTGCAGCAGCAGTAGCTGAGGCTTCAGTACTGAGCGGAGCGGCAAGGGTTAGCCCGCTTCCTGATGAAGTGGCAAACCATGCAAAAGAGCTTATACGGCATAGTAAAAATCAACATAAATAATCTGATTCATTTGACTATTTTCGTTTATCGTTCCAGGAATATGCTGGTGCCATTCCGGGATATGCATTTTTTTCAGGTATGGATAATCCATTTCTGGTGGGTTCCTATGGTAAGTAATAATATCCTTTTTAAATTTTTTTCCACTTGGTAATCTACAAAGTCCCCTGTCATCACAAAAACAAACATAAGGGTTTGAAAAATGAAAAATAAATAAGGCGGTTATGCCGCCATAGTGCTGATAAGCCTCATTCAACAGGAGTTTTATATGGGGTGAACTTTAATTAATCTGATATGGAACAAGACGAGATCTTTCACGATCGATGTGCATGTTTGCTGCTGGATGACTATGTGCAAGACGTCGGCGCAGCAAAGCCTAACGCAGAAAAAGAGATGTATGGGATCTGTGTGTATAGTCGCAGGGTTTGGGGACTTACAAATAGGAATAAAATATTATAAAAAATGACAATCGGAGTGGTAATATTATGAATAATAGATCTATGTTATCAATTGGTCAACAACATGCAGGCCGGGATATCTATAACATTGTAGGAGATTTGAATATCAATCAAAATTCGCCCGCGGAAGATGTCTTGAAAGTGATTCGAGCTATTCAGCACAAAGTTGGTGAACTAGATATTGAAGAAAATGGTAAAAGAAAAATCAGGAGTAATCTCGATAATGTAGTATGTGAACTCGAAGATAAAGAGCCTAATAAGAAATCAATTGCGGAAAGCATTAAACAAACCAATGAAATTTTGAAAGAAGCAAAGACAACTGGCAAAACTTTGAAAGATATCGGGACATTGATTGGTAAAACTGCCACATGGTTAGGCACAACTGATATAAATTTGGGTTGGATACTCGAAAAATATGTCAAATGAGAAAAATAGCTATAATGTAGAAAACCAATATGCAGGGGGGGATATCAATAACTTTGTCATATCCCAAAGAGAGACAAAGGAAGGAGTAACTCTACCTTCTATACAATCTATCTTGAGAAAGGGAGAAACGTTTAAGGGGGATTTTTCCAAGAAAGAGCCTGAATGGGTAGATTTCGAGCAGGGTTTCATTGTTGAAAGAAGAGATGTTGATAAAATTATAAAAAAGCTTGAAAATGAAAAGATTCAACTGATTTTGGGCGCCCCCGCATCTGGGAAATCTATTATTCTAAAAAACGTTGGGTTCAAACTTGCGAATGAAAATAAGGATGTTTATGTTATAGAACTCAAAAAATATCCTCGAGAACAAGTAAAACTTATTTTGAATGAAATTCTCGAATTAAATGATGAAAAAATGATATTTATAGTAGATGATGCACATCTCGCCATTGAAAATTGCGAAAGATTTGTCAGAGAATTCAAAAATGAAGGGTGCGGAAAGCTGATAATTGGGTCACGACCAACAGACAAAATTCTGGGCAAAGATCCAAAAAATACTTCTGATTTTGAATATTTGACTAAAATAGAGGTGCATGCGGAAGATGTGGCAGAAGGGATGATCAAGAGTTTTTTTAAACTTTATCATAATTTTAGCGATGAAAGAATAAACACAATAAAAATTATTGAAAACTATAAAAAAGACCTATGGTTCCTATCTTGGGCATTAAAGGCGTATGATCCGGAAAAGGAATTAGTAAAAGAAGAAGAGATTTGTGAGAAAATACGAGACTCAATTAGAAATATAGACAATGGAAGAAGGATTACAGCAATAAACGCAGAAGATGTTTTTCTTCCTTTGTCAATTTTTTACAGATTTGAAATCCCAATTGAACGAGAGTTTCTAGAAGAACAAATGGGTATTGAAGAAATACTAATCAATCAATTAATAGAAATGTCAGAGATAATAGAAACTGAAGATATAGGAAGAAACAAAATGCTTTCATTCAACCATTCTTCTATTGCTGAATTATATTATGGTGCATACCAAAGGTATCCTTCTTTCGGGAAAAGAACGAGTAAAAAAATTTTGAATCAAAAAGAGGGTGAATATTTGGAGAATTGCTTGTTTTATAAGTATATTACCACATATCCAGAGAACGCTGTTGAAGTGGTTGTTCATCTTCGAGAAACAATTAAGGAATCACAAGGCGCAAAAATATTAGAAAAATTAACCAAATGTAATAATATACAAAAATCAATTGAGGAAGGAATAAAAAGAGAAAAGGATGTACTAAAAATTGGAGAATGTGTATTGTTTATTTTACAAGCAAGAGAAGATGCTGGATCAAAACTGGTTAATAGTATTGATGTCGACATTTTATCATCAAAAATAGATAATGAAGAGGACATTTCAAAAATTGGATATTGTTTATTTTATGTCGACAATAAAGAACTAAAGAAAAACTTGGTTAATAGTATTGATATTGATGCTCTTTCATTGAAAATAGAAAAAGAAGACGGTATTAGTGCAATTGGAGATTGTATAGATTTTATTTCATTTTCAAATAAAAAGGTAGGACTTGAACTGGTTGGAAAAATTAACATAGACAACCTCTTATCAAGAATTGATATTGAAAGTAGTATAAAAAAGATAGGAATTTTTGTAGCATGCATACTACATGCAAATGAAGAAGTTGGAATGAAATTAATTGGTAAGTTTTCAAAGAGATTTGGAAAAGAATATGATATTGAAAAGATTGAATGGATTGTACTAACTATTTCAGGAAAGAGTGAAAAAGCAGCAGCACAACTAGTTGATAGCTTTTCAAAGAAAATTGAAAAGCAAGATATCGGAACGATTAGATACTTTGTATCGAATTTATGCGCACATAAAGATGTTATTAGGGAACTCGTCGTAAAATTTGATATTGATGTTCTTTCATCCAAAATCCAAAATGATGAAAGTATCGATGCCATTGGATGGTTTATATGGGAAATTTCACACGCTAGTGAAGAAGTAGGATTGGAACTGGTCAAGAGCATTGATATTGATGTGCTTACCTCAAAAATTGATAAAGAAATGAACCTAAACAGTGTTGAATTGATTATGGCGAGTATTTCATATATAAGTGAAGAAGCGGGATTGGAACTTATTGAAAGTGTTTCCTCAAAAATTGAAACGGAAGAAGATATAGTAAAGATTAGTTTATGTATTAATGGTACATTACATGAGAATAAAAATGTGGCATGTAAATTAGTTGAGAATATTGATATTGATATTCTTTCATCAAAAATTAATAATGATGAGAATCTAGACAGTGTTAAACGGATTATATCGAGCATTTCATACGCAAGTAAAGATGTAGGATCTGAACTGGTCCAAAATATTGATGTTGATATCCTTTTATCAAAAATCAATAATGAAGCGGATCTTGGTGATATTTTGCGTTGTATATTGGAAATTTCACATGCAAGTAGCGAGGTGGGATCTGAACTGGTCAAGAGTATCGATACTGATTTCCTTTTATCAAAAAATAAAAATGGAAGTGGTAGATTATTAATTGAATATCGCATGTTAAATATATTATACGTGGATGAAGAATTTCGGTCAAAACTGATTAAAAGTTACAATAAGACGTCATTTACAAAATATGTATAAGCAGCATTAAAAGAATTGGAGACGGTGTCACATTTGTGAAATAATAGACAAGAAAGCCCCCTTCGGGGCAAATTAATTGTAGCAATGGCTAAGCATTGGATGGCTCCATTCTGGCAATTTGTTTCCAAATGCTTCATTTTCTTTAGGAGGTCCCTTCTCACCTATTTTCCGCAGTTTTGAAAATATGAAATTAGTTAAAAAAATAATGTTGTTATATCAGGCTGTCCCAAAACAAATCCACATTATACAATTGTGTTGCCAAATCACCTAATCAGGCGATTATTTGCTTGATATGGTTAAATATTTGCCTAATTGAGATTTGAAATGTTCATTTTGTACACATGCCTTGAGTTTTGGGAAAACCTGATATGTGATGATTTATTTAACTTGTAATTTTTGACAATGAATTCACTAACGGATCAGTATATATTAATGACAAAAAATGTACAGTCTATGATGCTGAACTAAAAGATGGCGAACCAGCCACAATTAAAGCAGTAGTGTACCTGAAATAAAATGTTGATGTTTCAACTCGCATTTCAGATACAGGTTTTGGCTTTAAGAATGTTGATCAACCATTTGAAGTGATTAAAGGTCTTAGTGAATTTACTGAGGTTGCCAGGAAATTTAATCATAGTGCAGGTGAAACAGTCTCTTTCGAGTGGATTGTGCGGCCAACAGATGAAGCCGCAGGATGGACTATTCCGTTAAATATTGGTTTTATGTTCTATGATAGGGATGAAAAAGAATATGAAAATCCATATTTCACAGCAGCCACCATCATGTTCCATGACGAACATTACTCAGGCCCCGCCCGCACCACCATCGACCCCTCGTCCACTGACCATTCGCCGTCCCAGGGGTCGCTCGGGTTCGGGGTGGTGGGTACACTGCCGGTGCTATGCGGGTAGCACCAAGGACCTTATGACTAAGATCAAGGCGAAACAGAGCAGGTATGTGGGTGAGGCAAGGTACCGCAGTAACGGGAATTATAGTAGTTGCAGTGCTAAAACCATCAGCCAGGTACGGAAGTGGTATGTGGATGATGTGTTATGCCAGGTCAAGAAACAGTATTTCCATTAAGAAACATTCATGACCTGTGGACACCCATGAGCATGAAAATGAGGGTATTTTCATACCAAATCCAATAATATCCGGTTCAATAATTATCAGATGGACAGCAGCACCATCAAAACCTATAACCATTATAGGAATATATAGAGTTAAAAAAATTAACATTTTATCATTTATAATTATTTCAAACCGGAGGATTAAATTTGAAGAAAATTACCGTAGTAGGTGCAGGTTTCGTTGGTGCAACCACAGTCCAGCGTATAGCAGAAAAAGAGCTGGGTGATGTGGTAATGACTGATATCATTGAAGGCATGCCCCAGGGTAAAGCATTGGACATAATGGAATCAGCTCCCATTGAAGGATTTAATGTTGAAGTGCTGGGTACCAACGGTTATAAAGATATTGAAGGTTCAGATGTGGTAGTAATAACCGCAGGTATTGCCCGAAAGCCGGGTATGACCCGCGAGGACCTGATTAAAATAAACAGCAAAATTGTAGGTGAAGTGTGCGAAAATATTACTAAATACGCACCTGAGTCCATTGTGATAGTGGTCACCAATCCCCTTGATATCATGACATATATTGCATTGAAAAAGACCGGATTCCACCCAGGCAGGGTATTCGGCATGAGCGGAGTATTGGACTCTGCAAGGTTTGCAACTTTTGTAGCTATGGAACTTGGCTGCTCGCCAAAAGATGTGGATGCCATGGTACTTGGGGGGCATGGAGACACAATGGTCCCTCTGCCCAGACATACTACAGTATCAGGGGTACCGATAACTGAATTGATGGATGAGGAAACCATTGACATGTTGGTTGAGCGTACCGTCAATGGTGGTGCTGAGATTGTTGAACTACTAAAGACAGGCAGTGCTTTTTATGCGCCATCTGCAGCCATAACGGTTATGGTAGAATCTATCGTACGTGACCAGCATCGTATTCTGCCTGCAGCAGTCTATCTGCACGGCCAGTATGGACATGATGGGATATACCTGGGTGTACCAGTGAAACTTGGGCAAGACGGTGTGGAAGCTATATTAGAACTTGACCTCACTGAATCAGAGCAAGCTATGCTGGATAAGTCTGCACAAGCTGTAAAGACAGGAATTTCAACATTGGATATATGAGTACACTGAACCTTTTTTCCGTGTCAGATGCCGTTGAAGGAATTATCAGGCAGGCAGAAACATGTCTGCCGAATGATGTAATTAAAGCCCTGAAAAATGCCAGGGAGATGGAGTCTGAAAATCGTGCAAGAGCCCAGCTTGATGCTATCCTGAAAAACATACTCATTGCAGATAACAGGACCATCCCCATGTGCCAGGATACAGGAATACTTGTATTTTTTGTTGATATCGGCAGGGATGTTTGCATTGATTTTAACCTGGAAGAAGCTATCAGGCATGGTGTGAAGCAGGCAACAAAAAGCGTACCACTTCGCCCAAATGCAGTTGAGCCCCTGACCAGGCAGAATTCAGGTGATAACACGGGAGACGGTCTGCCAGACATCAATTATTCTTTTGTTGACGGGAAGGCCATAAAGATTACAGTAGCCCCCAAGGGGGCGGGTTCAGAAAATATGAGTGCAATTCAGATGCTAAAGCCTTCACAGGTGGACAGTGTCAAACGGTTCGTGGTCGAAACCGTGCTCAAGGCCGGGGGAATGCCCTGCCCCCCCACAATCGTAGGAGTAGGCATCGGCGGCAGTTTTGATAAATCTGCCAGGCTGGCCAAGCGCTCTCTACTGCGGGACCTTGATGATATGAACGATTTCGAGCTGGAATTACTGGATGCTATTAATTCACTGAATATTGGTGCAATGGGGCTGGGCGGCAGGACCACTGCGCTGGCCGTACATGTGGAAAAAGGTCACTGCCATACTGCTTCGCTGCCAGTTGCAGTGAACATCCAGTGCTGGGCTAACCGGCATGCTTCAGTAATCCTGGAGGCAGGAAATGACTGAGCACCATCTGACTACACCCCTGAACCAGGATGACATTAAGGAATTGCAGGCAGGGGATATCGTCTATCTGTCTGGTACCGTATATACAGCAAGGGATGAGGCGCATCTGCGAATACTTGAGTTGACCGATGAGGGAAAGCCACTACCTTTTGACCTTGAGGGGGCCGTCATTTATCACTGCGGGCCATTGATGCAGCAAGAAGGAGGTGAAGACTGGCGGGCAGTGGCGGCAGGACCTACTACAAGCGCGAGGATGACAGATATGACACCTGAGCTGCTTGATAACTATAATGTCAGGGCAATTATTGGCAAGGGAGGCATGAAAGATATTGCTACTGTGTTGAAAGATCGGTGCGTTTACCTGGCATATACGGGAGGATGTGCGGCGCTGGCTGTGGATATGATTAAAGATGTGAAGGGGGTGCACTGGCTGAAGTTAGGTATGCCTGAAGCTGTGTGGGTGCTGGAAGTGCAGGAATTCGGACCGCTTATTGTGGGAGTGGATGCACTGGGAACTGACCTGTTCGGTGAGGTCATGGACCAAGCAGGGGATTATTTCATCAAAAACATATAATCTGACCTGAAATAAAAAAAATGAAACTTACATATTTTCTCATATTCATGTGTATCAGCATAAGCCTGTACGCATGGATAAATCCCGACCCGAACCTTGCTTTTAATTTAATGACCCTGATGAACGGGAATTATTATACATTAGTTACAGCTATTTTTGTCCATGCTGATTATCTTCATCTTGCAGGGAATATGTTATTCCTTTACTTGTTCGGTACATTCCTCGAAGACGAAGTCGGCCCGCTGCGTACAGGAATTGTGTTCATGACAGGTGGAATTTTTACATTTATTATAAGCATTCCTTTTTATCCGAATTCAAATATGGTGGGTGCATCTGCTGCCATATTTACCTTAATGGCTGTAGTATTACTAGT
>JAGLRT010000057.1 GCA_023136155.1 Methanosarcinales archaeon | reverse complement strand
ACTAGTCAGGGAAGCGGGTATTTCAGGCAAGTTCCTTTCACCCATCGGACCCCTATCGATTTTGTTTTTTATATTTAACCTGGTTGCAGTTAATTCGAAAGAACCTGGTAACATAGCATATATATCCCATGCCATAGGCTTTGTTATTGGGCTATTTTTTGGAGTAGCATGGAATGATGAATGGAAAAAAACCCTGGCGTTTACCATCGTGCTGTTGGCATTGTATATCGTGCTGTATAATTTCCTTTTATCAAACTACCTACTAATTTAGTTGGATTTTCCACCCAAAGGTTACAACCTCAATCCGACTTTCCATCCATGTTTTGAAAATATTTTGCCAAAGATTGAAGATTTCAATTTGTCTTAATGTACTCTATCATCTTAGGGGTCAGTAGCGGCGCAATCTGTGGCATCATATTTGGCATCAGTTTCTCCATGGCCTTTGGCATCAGGTCAGGCATCTGTTCCGCCATATAATCCGGCATTTGTATCCGCCTGCCTACGGCTTCGAGCATATCCGGCATGACCTTAGGCATCAGGGATGGCATAAGCAGAAGCATCATCTTTGGCATTACCGGTTTCATCAATGCACCCATGCCAGGTACGTACTTGACCGTTTTCATCATTCCCCGTAAGTATGATGGCATGGCAGCAATCATTTCAGGCAGCAACTCAACCATCAGTTCGGTCATATCCTCTGGCCTCAACAAGAATATCATCTTCTCGAATATAGCCCATGCTTCCAGTGCATCGTTTGTGGTATCAGGTATATCATATCCAAGACTGCGCGCTAAAACGGCACCAAGGTCCTGCACTTCAATAGGAATACCATTCTTGTCGGCAGATACCCTCAATTGTACCTGACAGCAGGGACACGCTGCAAGCAGCATATCAGCTCCTACATCTATTGCTTCATTGAGCTTGATTCCACCTATAACACTTGCAACCGGCGGGTCTGCAAGCAATGACAACACCGAACCGCAACAGTGTGCTCGTTCCCTGTTGTGTTCAAGTTCCCTGAATTCAACACCGGGAATCGCTTTAATAAGTTCCCTGGGGGGCTCGAATATCCCGCCAGCCCTGCCGATATGACAGGAATCATGCCATGAAACCACTTTATTTAGCGGTTCTTTAAATTTGGGCTTGAGCACATCCAGCCGCTCTGCAAGCACTTCCGAGTAGTGTTTAGTCTCAAAATTATAATCAATACCCAATTTCCTGGCCCAGTCGGGGTAGAACATATGCCATACAAGCCAACATGCCGGACATGATGTGATAACTGTCTTAACACCACGTTTTTTCATGTTAGCTACATTCATCCTCATAATTTTTTCAAACACATCCCACTTACCGGATGCAAGCATTGGTATTCCGCAACAGGCTTCATCATCACCCATGTAAGTGAATTCCAGACCGGCATCATCCAGCATACGTGCCGTCCCTATGGCAATATCTTTCTCAACAAGGGATGCAGTACATCCGGCAAAGTATGCGTAATCAGCTTTATCCTTAATCTTTGCCCGTAGGTCATCTGGCAGCCACTTATCTCTCTCATCCCTGTAGGTTGCCCAGATGTTACGCTCTTTAAGAAGGCTCGCAGCCATGATTTCAAAGGGCGGGAAAGTCATCTTGCCATGCTCTTCAACCAGCAATTGCCTTAACCTGAGCCAAGCCGGTTCGATCGGCAGGTCAAGCTGGCATTTAAACACGCATGTTTCACATGTTGTACATGCAAGGAATGTGTTTACCTGTTCCTGATCCAGTTTATCCCGGCCTGCTAAATATTCCTTGATAAAAAACCATTTGCCACGTGGAGACTGGGACTCCCAACCACGCCCGTAGTACTGGTCACACTCACCGACACAATAACCACATTGTGCACACGTATATGCATGGGATATGATATCGCCAGGTATACTCTTTTGGTTACTGAACTCTGCCTGCTTCCTGATACCCGACCGATTACCAACAAAACGTGTCACAGGTTCAAAAGCTTGTGCAAAAGAAAGCCCTGTTTTTAATAGTGCTTTGCCAGTCAGGGTTTCAGGATTCATTATCCCGTTGGGGTCTAACTGTTCCTTAAAATCCTCAATTTGTGCAAGTCTGTCCCCGAATACGTCACCTGCCTGTTTGGCAAAGTACAACCCTGACGAGTATATTCTTCCCCCGTTCTCCTGGGCTATCTTTATAATACTGAGTGCAAGAGGAAATGCCAGATTAAACTTGAACGAGCGCTCCGAGTGGGGAATGAAACAAAGCAGTGTGGCATTATTATCATTGGATACCATACCCTCCACCAGTACTGGCAGTGATATCCTGTCCCCAATATCTTCAAATACCCTGTCGATACTATCCACCGGTACCAGCACTTCAGCGGGAACAAACGAAGGACCCAGCCGCTTTACTTTCATAGACCTGTACCACTCTTCAGTCTCGTGTTCGGCAATATCATCTGACAAGACTTTACCACCCGCATCTTTTATGGCATCTTCAAGACCGCTGACATCCCTTGATTCAGGATATGCGAAGTTTAAGATATACGACAGTGGAAGCATAGGGCGGTGTTCGTCTATTGGATGACCGTGATGCGTTTTAGGCGGGGCTCGGTTCTTCATGTCTGCCCAGCTTGGATTTAAGAAAGAGATGGCCCATACGGGAATTTTTTTATCGATTACTGTTTTGATGGCATTTTTCATTGAAGTTGCATCAGGAAATTCGGCAGAGGTGGCAGCTGTCTTTTCATAATTTCGAATTTTAAGCTTGACCTGCGTGATTACACCGGTAGTACCCATGGTACCACTGATATCAAGCAGTTTCTCGCCGGAAAATTCTTTTACTTCTCCGTTGGGTAATACGACCCTTGCTGATTCCATAGTTTCATATGACCAACCATATTCATAACTCCCGTATCCAACCCCGGTCTGCGCCAGCCAGCCCCCGACTGTGGACGATGGTGCACTTGACGGGACTGCCCGAAGCGCCAATCCTTCAAGGCGAAGTTTACTTTCAAGATGTTCCCATATTATTCCTGCACCCACGGTGGCTGTGAGATTTACCCTATCCAGTTCGATTATCTTATTCATAGGAGTGACATCAGCGACCACACCACCTTTTGTGGGTATGACACCACCGTATCCGGATGATGCTCCTGCTCTTGGGACAAGCGGAACGTTGTATTTATTTGCAAACTTGATGAGTTTGATGGCTTCCTCTTCACTGCCTACTTTGACTATGGCTGCAGGCTCCACCTTACCAAGCAGCGGTTTGATCAATGAAGGCATACAACCCACATCGTGGGTGTAATAATGACGTTCACGTTTATTGAAGTTTACACGTGTACCGAAAATCTCAATTAATTCATTTTTTTCTTCATTTGATAAAGAATACTTTGACTTAACCATTCGAACATTCCCTTGACCCGGACTTATTGGTAATATGGTCTTCCTTTATTTAAAGATTTTCAGATGTTTGAAGGAAGGAGAATATATTTAAAAACATGCCGTAGAGTCATGATTTATTATTTCCCACAACCAGTGTAGATCCGCCGTAAGGTACAACTACAACCCGTGCCTGTGGACCATATTGCAGAGCTGTAGATTCAAATGCTTCCTGTACACCGGACTCTGCCTTAAAATACGCTTTACTAGCCGTCTCTGCCAGCAGGTCAGATACCAGGTACAACTCAAACTTTTCTGCCAGTTTGCCGATCAGTGCAGCCTTATGCCCCCCCTGGATGAACACATGGTTGAGCCGTTTGATGGCATCCTGTGGGCCCGAAGTGTTATCCAGCCACTGCTCATATATCTTATCACCCAGCCCTTCGCTGCACCGGGCCACCAGTATGATAGCCCCGCCCGGCCTCACTGCAGCCTTAACATGCTCAAGTGCCTTGTGGGACTGGAACAGGTTGATATCCTTGGGCCACCCCCCCTGCGACACTATCATGATATCTGCGGGCTCGATCTCCCGCTTGCACATAGCATCTATCATTGTAGCTCCGGACCTGTGTGCTTTTACTGGATGGCCGGCTACAGCACCTACGATCTGCTTGTTAGTATTCAGTATGACATTCAGGATAAAATCAACACCAAGGATTTTCCCGGCTTCCTCAAGGTCGACCCGTACCGGGCAGTCCGGATTACCGGGGGATGTCCCCTGTTCAATCATACGGGCATGGTTGGCCTCGATGGAACGGCGGGAACTGACACCAGGCAGAACCGCCTTTAACCCGCCGGTATATCCTGCAAAGTAGTGATGTTCAATGTTGCCTGTACAGATAACAAAGTCAGAACGGGACACGGGCTCGAATACTTCAACGGGCGTACCCCTGGAAGTGGTGCCGATGTGGTTGCATTGTTTTAGATTATGGTCTATGCAATGGTATTTCTGATAAATGTCCCGGCCCACGATGTTTTGTTTTTCCTCTTCGGTATGAGAACGGTGGATACCCAGTGCAAAAATGATGGTGATGTCCTCTTTTTCCACATTGGCAGCCAGAAGTTTATTAAGAAGTGGGGGGAGAATCAATGCTGTAGGGACCGGGCGGGTAGTATCGCTGACGATAATGGAAACTTTATCTCCTGGTTGGACTAATTTGCTCAGGCGCTTCCTGCCGATTGGATTTTGTAGTGCTTTATGGATGATTGTTTCAGGGTCTGGGGTTATGGGTGTTTCATTTGGAATTATAGTTTCCACTGGATGTGTTCCGGGGATGTTTAATGTTACTGTGGTGTTTCCGAAGGGTAGTTCCAGTTTCATGGTTGTCGATGTTAGATTAGTTAGCAATGTATAGATTTTGGTTATCAAATAAATTGTTATATAAATTCACTGATTCTGATTATTTTTGATAACCTTTAAGCAGGATTCAAAGCAACAAATCGTTTTAGCCTCTTCGCTATTTCATGTGGGTAAATTAAACTCCGATTCGGCGCAACTGTATATATTTATATTGTCATATCATGTTATTTTGTTGGTAGTGGTGCAAGGGACACTGTTTTTATAACATCATTGCCTTGCAGGATGTGGGTTTTCATATTTTTATTGCAAGTGTTGAAATGGGGTTCAAACATAGTTCTTAAAATGGTCGATATACAGGTTTAAAGTATCCGTTAGACAATATGTGTTCACATGACCTCGCTGTGTGTATCCTGCAAAGGTAAGGGACATTGTGGCCGCCCGGCCTGTCCAATCCTGGAGAAGTTCAAACCTCTGGGTACTACAAAAAAACTTTCTGATAATATCTTTGGCTCGTCTCCTCCAACAGTGTTTGTGGGACGGTACGGCTATCCGCAGGTATCTGCCGGACCTCTGGTGCCGCCTGATGTGATAGGCAAGGAAGCAGGGACCTATGACGCTCCAGCCACATGGAACAATCTGGATATAGGGGAAATTGTGGGACTCAGGTCCAGCCTGGTAAGGTCTAATATGCATTTTAATGTAAAGGATGCCAGTTCACCTGATGCGATGCTTCAGAAGACGCAGGAACTGGCACTGTCCGAGACTCCTGTGGACACTGAAGTATGGTTCCGTAAAGCTCCCCGTATGGACCTGCGCTTTGACGGGGTGCTCTCGCCCATGGGTCCGGCAGGAGAAGTTACCAAACTCGATATTGCACAGAACCCGGCTGTACCCAGGCAGGTGGACCGGGCTGTGGGTGATAATGATGTTGCAGCAGCGGATGTCATCAAGGAAATGTATAGTGCAGATGTCTCTACCGACCACATTAACAGGTTGCTCTCCATCGGGTTATTAGGAAAGAAGCGAAAGATAGTGCCTACACGCTGGTCCATCACTGCCACCGATGATATGGTGGGTAAGATGCTCGCGAAAGATATCAGGTATTATCCGGAAATTGGCGAGATACAGGTATACAGCGGAGGACTGCACGGCAATCATTTCGAAATACTGGTAATTCCCGGACCACCGGCATTTGAACTTATTGAGATATGGATGCCAAGAGCAGTGTGGTCCGGCGGTTACACCACAGTGGAGGCTGATTGGGAAGACCATAACGGAAAGAAGGGATACTCAAATCTGGGCGGCGGGTATTACGCTGCCAGGCTGCCTGTACTGGAACATCTACATTACCTGCGCCGTAGTGCCAGTGTTTTTGCCATACGGGAGATTACTCCTGACTACTGGGCGCCTCTGGGGGTTTGGGTGGTTAGGGAAGCTGCGAGGTTTGCTACATCAATGCCGCCTTTAAAATTTGATTCTGTTGTTGCTGCATTGGCTGATATGTCTACCCGGCTTAATACCAGGACTGTTGAGTGGTACCATAAGTCCTGTCTGCTGGATACAAGAAAGAACCAGAAGACTTTGCTGGATTTCCTGTGAATGGGTGTTTTTCTGCTGCTGGGAATATGGGGGTTTACATTAAAAAACAGGATTCAAAGAATTACAAAAAACGGACTGATGATCTTAACAATATAGCGATTTTGTGCTTTTAGGTATTTTTCAATTCAAAACTACCAACTTGGAATCCAGGAAGAGCCTAGTTTTTAACATATCCTGCATGATTCACTATACAGTTCTTCCTGTATTCTGTCTATCTTGGGCTCATCACCGCATACAGGACAATGAGGATTCCTGCGTATCTTAATCTCATCAAATGTCATGTTTAAGGCGTCATAATATATCATCCTGCCCAATAGCAAATCACCGATACCGAGAAGGTATTTCACTACTTCTGTTGCCTGTATTACACCAATAATACCGGGTACCACACCCAGCACCCCTGCTTCCTGGCCGGACAGAACCATGTCTGGTGGCGGCGCATGTTCAAACAGGCATCGGTAGCAGGGTCCTTCTCCAGGAATTATGGTTGTAGCCTGCCCCTCGAACCTGAAGATACTGCCATGGGCCAAGGGGGTTTTGGACAGCACGCAGGCATCGTTTACCATATACCGGGTGGCGAAATTATCAGAGCAGTCTACTACGATATCATATTCCTTGATGATATCCATGATATTACCGGCGTCCAGCCGTGTCTCGTAGGGTATCACTTTTACATCAGGGTTTAACCGCTCAACGAACCCTGCTGCTGAGAGCACCTTTGGCTTATCCAAGTTTCCACCGTGTATGACCTGGCGCTGTAGATTGCTAAGGTCGACCACGTCATCATCCACAACCCCCAGCGTGCCAACTCCGGCAGCGGCCAGATACTGGATGGTAGGAGAACCAAGACCTCCTGCGCCGACACACAGCACTTTTGAGTCCAGTAGTTTCTGCTGCCCTTTTTTGCCTACTTCGGCAAGTATGGTGTGGCGGGAGTAACGCCGTATCTGTTCTTCATTCAATCCGTCTATCATTTGAATTTATCTCCTGAGTTAAATGTAATGTTAAATGTAATATTATTGTGATAAACAAAATAACTTTGTGTTTGTCCAACTCAGTTGGACACCCAAAATAAAGTCCAAGTCTCAAGTTAATCAGACCGAAGGGAGTATTTGATTTTTGCAAATCTTAGATTAATAATATCATAAGGATCTGTGGGGTATAAGGATTGAAATCAAGTGCCTAAGCAGGTTTTCGATTTCAAAAAGGAGTCAGTTACCCTTAGATTTGAAGCAGATACAATTTTACATTGTGTTTTATCACAATATCGATGAAATCAATAACAAAATCATCCAACACAGAAAAATCCTTATTGAATATTATTGTGTCATCTTTAAACTCAATTTTTATTTCCTGTTCACACTGAACATTTTTATCAAAAATTCATATGCATTCCCATTCACATATTCTCACAATGCAACTTAGAATATAGTCGAATGTCTC
>JAGLRT010000056.1 GCA_023136155.1 Methanosarcinales archaeon | reverse complement strand
TCAACCGGAAATCTGGCACAGTTGAAGGACAGTGAAGACTTCATGATGCCCAGCGGTGCGTTCCTTGTGCTGCAGCGGTATTACACACATCCACCAGCATCATCCGGTGTATCTCTTGGTGCGAACATCATACCTGCAATTTCTATCGAAGTTACGCCTGAAACGTTCAACTTCGGGACACTGGCACCTGGTCAGACCAGCAGTGAGCAAAACCTTTGCATCAACAATACCGGGGCGTACAATGTGTCGGTAACGGCTGATGTAGCCGATACAGCTGGTAATCTCTATGCCAGCGGGCTGTTGCTTGACTCAGGTATCTGGAGCAATTACTCGGCTACGGTTGAAAAGGCAGGATCGGTTAATACAGGTGCAGCGCTTGAAGTGCCTGTTGACTACACAGGACTCGGGACAAAAGCGGGAACCCTTATACTCTGGGCAGAGAAGGTCTGATGACCTTCTTTCTTTCTTTTTTGTTTGATTATTATTAGTGTGGAAACATAAAAGATGAAAACTACTTGGATTCTGTACTGGCTGCGCTGATGGTTTATAGGTTTAATTCAGGCATGGGAGCAAAGGCACACTTGTGTTCCGGGCACAGAAAGCATACCAGATGACTACACAGAAGTGGGGATACGGGAAGGAAAACTTACCTTCTGGATATCTAAAGTTTGAATGTTTCCAATGTTTTGATCACTTAGAGGTAAAAATCTAATAGTAAGAAATATATCAATATCGTATTACAATATGTTTGCAATAATATTAAGTGGTGATACAAATGTTCAAAAAAATATTAATATTTATCATACTTTGTTTTATATTTACACAAACCGCAT
This sequence comes from Methanosarcinales archaeon, assembly GCA_023136155.1. Lineage (GTDB taxonomy): Archaea > Halobacteriota > Methanosarcinia > Methanosarcinales > Methanocomedenaceae > Methanocomedens_B. Next base: position 5,265 of record JAGLRT010000056.1, on the reverse strand, counting down.
CAGCCATCGGGATTGGCGTCACACCCGGTAACTTAAATTTTAGTGTACAGGCTGGCGGTTCGGATACTAAATCACTGTTCGTGATAAATACCGGTACCGAAGTTTCAAATTATAAGGTATATGTAGATGAGGAGTATGCTGACTGGTTTGACATCTCGCCTGATAATTTTAATCTGAGCGCAAGTGAAAATAAAGAGGTCATATTAAAAATAAAACCGCCCCTGTCTGTGAAAGGGGAGTTCGATTTTAAAGTTTATGCGGTATCTTCATCACCGGAATCAGATTTCAGTGTGGGCAGCGGCATTAAGGTCCCCGTCCATGCTGCAGTATCAAATTCCAACATGATGATAGCTATATTACTAACACTGGTTATTGCGGGTGTGGGAACATTACTTTATATAAGAAAGAAAAAGCGTGAATCAATCCTATGACATACAGGAAAGCAAAGCAGCAAGTAACCATCCTGAATATCCTGTTAGCTATGCTACTGTTATTCTTCATTAATCCGGTACTTGCGGACTATAACTACGATGGCAGCCCGTACTCAGACCAGCTTAAGGAGGCAAAACATAGCACTGTCACAGGTGGGGTGTATATCGATGGAGGCCATGGACTTGAAAATGCACCTTATACCCAGAGTTTTAATGTGCCCGGAGGTACTGTCGAATGGGCAAGACTGTACGTGGGTGTATGGGGGGGAACCAATGAACGACCCGGCACTATTGATGTCACGTTCAACGATATTGAACTGGAAACATTGACACTTGAAGGGAAAGATGACACCAATCCGGATGTTTATTGTTCCGGCTCTGGCGTGTACTGGATAGGCTATAATGTCACTTCAAACACAACTTCAGGCCCCTTAGACGCAGTGGTGACAACCAGCGGCGATATTGATGGTAGGGTGTACGGAATTGTGTTGGTGGCTGTGTACGAAGACCTGGATGGTAAAGAAGTTGAATACTGGGTCAATGAAGGGAATCCTAACCTGCATAAAACAAATGAGGAGGCAGTTGCTGAGTTTCCAGGAACGATCAAACTGGACAAATTCACGGTTGGCAGACTTACTGCAGTTTATCTTACAGGGGATAAGTCAAATGACTATCTATACTTCAATGATGAAACACTGTGCGACGGAGATAACTGTGATGATATTGCCAATTCAATGAATAATTTGATGACAAAATTTGACATTAAGACTTTTGATGTCATAGATTATCTTGCTGAAGATGAGAACAAGGCAACATTCGACCGGGGAAATGAAACAAGTCTCCACCCGGTGCTCGCCGTGCTAACCTTGCATACCCAGGAGGAGGGAGATTCAGACCTGACAGTATCCAATGTAGCTGTCCCCACCTTATATGCCGGAATCAGCAATACTATTACTGCCACTATTGAAAATATTGGCAAAGATGCGGCTTATAGTTTCCAGGCGGCCCTTTATGTGGATGATGAAGTAGTGTCCACAGCATCCATATCATCATTAACAACAGAAAAGACAAGGGATGTGGATTTTAACTGGAAACCCGACCATGATGGCGAACATGTATTATGGGTATACGTTGACCATAAAGATAATAAAATAGAATTGAACGAGATAAATAATAAAAATTTGCCCATGATTGTGAACGTTATCGATTTCACGCCTCCTGAGATTACTATCGATAAACCCTTAGATGGGGAGATTGTGGACTCGGATACGATTGCAATCAGCGGAACCGTTGAAGATACGAATGATGACATTACAGTACTTGTCAATGGAGCTAAGATTGATACTTCCGGGACTACATGGAGTTCACCGGTCCCACTGGTATACGGTTACAATAAGATTATCGTCAGTGCCATAGACGGTGCCAACAATTCAGCAACTGAATTCGTACTTGTAAAGTCACTGACGCGAACCAAGAGAGGAGCTGATTCTGGAAATATTCTGCCAGGTCTGGACAATTTGGATCTAATCGATGATAATGTTCCTGGTAATAACACCAGCAGTCCTTTAACGGGGCCTTCTGTAATACTTAGCATTGTCTTATTGGCACTTGCCTCCTGGTTTAGGAGGGGAGCCACCTGATTAAACAGATACTTATCCTCACATTGTTCATCATCTGTGCAGGTGTTCCTAATGCTTCTGCTGCTGAATGGGACAGTGCCACATTCATTCTCAGTCTGGAAAACCCCACAGTATCAAAAGGTGATTATACATTAACAGTTGTCGAATTTGACGGGTACGGCAAAGTCGCAGTAAACGTGTCCGAAAACGGTGTATATGTAGGGGGTGCCATTATTGAGCAAAATGAATCGAACTGGTATTATCTGGAAGATGATAATATCAGGATGAAGGGGATTAATGTCACTGATATTAACGTACTGCCGCTATTTGGCAGCATTTACTCTCCGCAGGCTGAGATTACTTTTGGCACAAAGAGATCTACTGAGGATTCAGGATATCTGGACGTGGATATCACAACTGAAAATGATGAATACATCCTGGATGAGATAATTACTGTAAGTATGAAGATAAGAAACGTAGGAGATGTAAAAATCAATGATTTACAACTTGACATTGACCCGGACGGTCTTGTGGTCATGAGTAATTCCCTGCCATCTATCATCAATCTTGAGGATGGGACATACCGGTCTGAGGAAGTCAAATTTAGATTTCCTTCTCCTTTGACAAAAGGTCTGTACAATATATCTGTTCAGGCAAGCTGGATCAATGCTGACGGCACACGATCCATCAACGGGGATTCTCTGGAAATTGAAGTAAAGAACCCTGTTGAAATACAAAAAATCACAACATCCGAGACTATGAAAGGAAAAAACATATATGCTTCAATTAGTGTGGAAAACATCCAGACCCGGGCGGTCAAAGCCAGATTAATCGATGTCCTCCCAATATTTTTTTCACTGGCAGAAGGGACAGTTACCGAAAACAAATCTGACCTGGTATGGGAGTTTGTCCTGAAACCAAATGAAATGAAAGTGTTCTCATATCAAATGGTACCTGAACAGGCGGGTGCACATAGAGCGCCGGAAGCACATGTAACCTGGAACCTCTGGGGGGAGGACTACACAAATTGTTCTGATTCCGATAATATCATTGCGGTCTACAAAGGTGTGTCATATCGGGATATTGACATTGAACCTCCCATATTTCCCGAAGTTGTGATGGTGATGGCAGGTGAGGATTTATCTAAACTTGTGGATGCAAAAGGGATTGCACTTACAGATATCAAAGTGATAAATCAAACCCTGGATTGTTTTGTATTTATTCCAAAAGGTACTGTACTGAAATATCAAAATGGCACACCAATAACAAAAATTACAATTAAAGAATCAACCGGGACACCTGAATATTCGAACATTTTTCTTGTGAGTGAAAAGTTTTATGAGTTTGGACCAGACAAAGCTTTGTTTGACCCATATATCATAATCGATCTGCCATTTGACAGTTCAAAAGTGAATGAGAATATTCCAGAAATATATCGATATTATGAACTATCTGATCCTCCATGGAATCCATTGGAAAGTACGTCTAACGGAGCTCGAATTTCTGCAAGATCGACCAATTTTTCGATTTATGCAGTTTTCATAGAAATAAATTCTAATGTTAAACTGTCAGCAAACATACAGGCTCCCGCTTCAATAGAAGTGATTCCTGATAGTATAAACCCCGAACAACCAATGCCGGGAACTTCAAGTGGCATTGAATCGTTGTTGATAAGGAATAGCGGTACCGGTAGCTTACATATAATGGCTGATATGAGAGACGAAACTGGAGAACTTTATACTGAAAAACTTTACTTAGAAAAAGATTCTTATGAAATATTAAATGTTACCGGATTGGTAAACCAAAAGGAGATATTAGTAATATGGGCGGAAGAAGTCAAATAAATGATATGCAAAATGTAGTTCAAATCCTGTCGGTTGTTCTGCTATTCTTGCTTGCAATGCCTGCAGCAGCTCAGGAGCCTGAGATAAACGGTCTGGCTGCCGATAAACCACTATCAACATACAGTCATGACACTATTAAAGGTGGTATTACATTTACCACTGGAAACAGTGACTACAGCGGTAACATGTTTTCCGGTGATACCTATAACGTTGATCAAACTGTTTCAATCCCTGAAGGAACTGTTGTGAAACTTGCACGACTTTACAGTTACTGGACATGGAGTGGTGAAGGTTCAACTGGTAAATACCCTGACATGAAGGTAACTTTCGACACCTTTGAACTTGAACCGGACCAAAAGTACAACGACAGGAAACGATGGGGGCCATATGATTATCCGTCCGGTACATGGGCATATGATGTGACTGAACATATAACAGGAAGTGGAACGTACACAATTGTTGTGGAAAACACCGGACCATCCGGGGCTTTCTTTGCATTAAACGGGATAGGATTGGTCGTGGTCTATACAGATACAAATGGAAAGGATATCGAATATTGGATCAACGAAGGCTGTGATATGCTCAATTCACAGATGAACGATGATGGTTCACCAAAATACTATACCACACCTGAGCAGACCATCACTGAGTTAATGAAGCCGACAATTTCCCAGGCAACGATAAAAAGTGCATCATTATGGACCATTATCCAGTCAGCTAACTGGGATGAAAATGCCCTGAAGGTTAATGGAAAAGAGTGGTCGGGAATCTATGGCGGCATACCACACCCGGGTCTGGATATCGATTCACGGGATATTACTGCCCATTTGAATCCTGGTGAGAACAATATACAATTCCAGGCCGTCGGTGATTTTGCAGTACCATCCGGCTCACTACTTGTTGTTGAATATGATTCTTCATCTGATGGGGGTTTGCAGGAGTCAGGACAACAGGATATATCTACAACTAATGATGTGCCGGGATTCGGAGGGATATTTTCAATTGTACTGGTTCTATCAGCAGTATATTGGATCAGAAAAGGTGATTTGATAAAGTAACATTTCATGTTTCAATATAGAAAGATTGTTGTGCTAACGAAGTTGGGTAACATGTAGAACTCTTTAAGGCATGCGTATTCCTAAAGTTCGTTCTTTCAATCAAACCTTACCGCTCGAGAATCTTAACATGCCTTGCTACAACAGGAATTGAATGAAAAATCCCACCTACAATTATAAACATAGTGTTCAGGGAGACCCAATTGTTGAGCAAGGCTAAAACATGAAGCTGGATACACTCTGTTATCAGAAGTCGCATAAATCATTTCAGGAATCTTCCATCATCTTTTAATGTTGAAAGTTTGTGTATGTTTTT
>JAGLRT010000055.1 GCA_023136155.1 Methanosarcinales archaeon | reverse complement strand
GGTATGATTGCCTGCACCCAGCATCACATTCCCAAAGGGTACATCTATTTTTGAACCGCTGGCTATTTCTTTATCGCCCATAATCACACCATCATTTTCAATCCTGGCAATGGCCCATTCCTCCGGGAAAAGGGGCCAGTGAGCCTCCGTACCCTGACCCGTTAAGGTGACACTGTACACCGCATCATGTTTAATCTCAAAATCCACACTTAATTCATCGTCAGGACCACCATTGAGTGATGACATAATCCAGTCATTAACCTCCAATACCACAGGCGGCAAGGTAAATGCAACTTCACAACTACCGTTATGCAGGCCGGGTGAACGGGCAGTAATCACACATAGTCCCAATTCTCCTGATGTTATGGTTGTACTCCCACTACCGTGAGAATTAGTTATGATTTGGTCTGCACTGAGGTTTCCACGTAAACTGCTCAGGTTGATGATTCGCCCCTCTATCTGTACGTTGTAACCCCTGCTATCTATTACCTGTACACTGACCCTGGCATCCACCACTTCATCGGCAGGCACTGAATCCGGCTGTACTGACACCAGCAGTCCATTCGGGAGACCTCCGGTGTTGTCAGGTTTAATGTATGCATCCACATCATCTGTCAGATGGGACATAGTGTAGACATCTCCCCTGTCATATACCAATTCAAAAGTCACTGACTGGCTGTCTCCTTTTATCACCATTGCCTGCTGCAACCCGTCTACTACATTTGGTGCCCAGCGGCCGCCAGATAACACGCCCTCCCTTAGCTGTACTGAATCGTCAAGTTTGATAAGCGTCTTGCTGCCGCCCATGAGTTTGTAGAAGATAACATTGCCATCATCAGTCTCAAGTCCGGGCGGCGTGTCAGTGAGAATGCCATTGTTGTCGGGGTCAGGGTCAACACCAAAGCTTATGTATTCAAGACTGTCTGGTAACACCATGTCAAAGTTCCTGATATTACCTGTGGGAGCATAAGGGTCAGATATGTCACGGGCGTATCCTGATTGCATCTGCTTGAAAGATGACTTAAATTCACCCATCTGCCGTTCCATTAATGCTGCATCCATCTGGGGTCCGGCATTTTTCAGGCCAATTGCTGCAATTGCAATTATGACACCGACCAGTATCAGGTAGACTACCAGTTTTAAGGGAACCGTATCAATACCCTGTTCATCTTCCCACATTTTTCCAGACACATTTCGTTAAAAGATGACAATGTATAAATATGATTTGATATTTTAGCTTGCCGGATTAGTGACAAAATGGACAGACTAGATATTAACGGCAGGATCGAGTCATTTGACCAGAACTTACGGAGCCTTGATAGGCGTTTGCGTGCGATTGAAAGGAGATTGTCTGGAAATACGACCGAATCAAACTTAGTTTTACCGGAACCTGAAAGTGACCAGTGGAAAGACATTGATGTTGAAAAACTCAATGGTGAAATTAGTACGTTACAGGCACTTCAGGGTGAGATGCACCTTGAACTGGGTACGATTAAATCGAAAGACCTGAGCCAGATACATAAGTCGTTGAGTGAAATGATGCATGACATCAAGGCTACCAATGATAAAATAAAAGCTCTTACCAAGCAGCAAACAAACCTGAAGGACCAAACAGCCATAACGGTAGATTCGCTTAGCATTGAGAACAAGTCAGAAATCAAAAACCTCCAAAAAGAGCTGGAAAAGGTAAATATCAAGTTAAAACGCCAGGATAACATGAACAAAATAACCATTGGCAGCGTCAAAGTACCTGTGGAATTATCAGGTATCGTGGCGTCTGTAGCTCTTATTACCACAGGTTATCTTGTATGGGTCGACCAATGGCAAATCATAAGGTCAACTTATTATCCCATAGGGTTGGCTGTGTTATTTGCAGCAGCTGTGACAATAAAATTCGTAATGTCAAACAGGCAACCTGAATAAGTATAGATACACACTTGGCCACATTCAACTTGAAACCACTTTCAGGGCAAAGTCATTTTTTGCATCAATAAAACCACTCCCTTTGGCAACTAATTTTAAGTATCCTTCGCCGCTTAGACTAATAACAGCTGTATCCAGATTAAGCACTGTGCGCCCATCAACACCTGTTATCCCGGCACAAGATGTGTGAAGCCCGTAGATTATTACTGTAGCGTCTTCCACTGCCTGTCCGTCTACATCAACGACCAGTACAGTTATTTTCTTGACACCGCTGTTGGTGTGTAACACACTGCTAGTAGTACTGTTATCTATCCCGACAATATCAGCGTGCATGCTTTTGGGAACTAATTCTACATTGCCGATAAACATAATCATTGCACCCAGTCCAGCCATTCCGACAATGGTCAGGACCACCATGCGCATGGGCATGCCCGTAGTTGCAGACTCGTCGTGAAACATACTCAGGTTATGAGGATGGCAGACTCGTCTGTATAATCATAAAAACCATTGGCTTTAGCTACCAGTTTGATGTCAATGGATTCCTGGTTGACCCTGATGAACACGTCAGAAACTGTAACATTTGCCTGTCCATTCGTATCGGTCTTGGCAGAACCCTGGCCACCGCCTCCTGAAATAATTACACTAGCTCCTTGCACCGGGTTGTTATCACGGTCATATAATGTCAGACCTATATCGACATCAATGGGCACACCATTTATGATGTCCCCTGTCACACCGGGATTACCATCCACAGAATCCACTTCGACAACAAGATTTTTCTTTGACTCGGGGATGATGGCCAGCAATGCTGCCAATGCAACCATTCCCACCACAAGCATTACTACAATATTGATAGGTAATTCCATACCATTATCGTCTCTAATAAAACATCTGTTAGATTTCGCCATTTTCGTTCCCGCATCTGCGACATCAATGACATATTTAAGTTTTGCGATTTTACTACACAATTGCTGTAAAAAGTGCCCGGCTAACAACAACTGAAATAGTAAAAACCATAATGGAAACGGGCAGAATTTGTCCCAGGTCATACATGAACTGTGCCTTATCTCCGCCGTATTCGATGCCGCCGGCAAACCGTACCAGAATAATGACCAGTACTATCATATAGAAACCCACTGCAAGTATGAAAACATTTGGAGGTATGCTCTGTTCCATACCACCACCCACATCAGACATTATGGAAGCAACACCCATACCCTCCGGAAACCTGCTGGTTTCAATTGAAATGTTTTGCAGTATCTTCTGGATGACCTCAGAAAGTGCAAGGGTGACCCCAGCGATAAGCGGTGCAAATATAGTTGCAGTGGATTTCATGGTTGAGGTTACGTCATACAGTGAACCTTTTATATTCTCCTCTACTTCTTGTAGTTCCTTTAGATGATCTGCAAGTTTCACAATAGCTACACCTGCTGACTGGTGACTTTTGTACACGCTCTGTGTGAATAAACGCATAGTAGTGTGTACCCGCTCTGAATAGATGTTCCTGAAAGCTCCATACTCGCTATCAAATATTGCACCCACCAATGTTGTCCTGAATAGTGACAGATTATTTGCCACATCCTGGAATGCATCTCCGATACGTGTACCTTTCATAGTCTGGGCGGTCTGCATGAAAGCCCATTCAGGAGAGCGTCCGTCACTGATACGACGGCCCAGGACAAACAGCGCATCAGCAAACTGGTATTCAATCTCCTTTATATCATCCCTGATGCTCTTGTACGGAGTATAGACCCCGATGGCGTATATAGTGATGAACGCCGTAGCACCCCATATCAATGTGAACGAAGGTGGGATGTAGCCGGTCATGGCACCGGTACTTACAAGCCCGAGGGGATTGCCGTATGCCAGCCAAAGGTACCCCGATGCCCCAATAATGATTGCCGTGACCAACGCAATTATCGATGTATCTCGTCTCGTACGTTTGATGTTCACCAGGTGCGGGTGGGAGTCACTAATCCGGGGTGGTGGGAAGGTAGCCGGACGTTGGAGTAATATATATTCAGCATAACCAAAGGTTGCCAGAGGTAGTATCAGGTCATATAGCAATATCAGGATAACGGCATCTATCCGTACACCCACTATGGTTAGGGCTGGCAGCAGTGCCACCAGTGCCAGCGGAATGAGAATGAAAATACTGTATAGGATATATGTAGGCGTCTTGAGGCGGGCTGCGAATCCTACCATCATGTGCCTGGTCCCCTCAAGTACGATATCCAGGCTTTTATTTAGCGTAATAACACGCTGTGCCTCATCAGGCTCGTTAGTACTGCTTTTCACAAGGTGCAGTGCCCGTTTGAAGTATTCGCTGTTCTTGCCCCACTGGTTTGCAAAGGCTATTGTAGCATCGTCAATGCCTGTATATACCCGGACATGCATGTCCCATATGAGTTTGCGCAGGTCACGGGCCAGGGGGCGCTCAGAGTTGTTGGCGGCAAAGGAGATGGCACGTTCCATGTTTGATACAAGTTTCATGCTCATGACGATGTAGGAGAGTATCTCCGGAATGTCTCCCAGGGAATGTATCTTCATGAACCGGGCATGTATCTTGGGGTATTCGCTCAGGTAAACCAGCACGAAAATTGGAATAAGCACTGTGGTCAGGACCATAAATGCAATAGTGGTAGAGCCAAATATCATGAACTGCAGGAGTAATACGTCCATTATGAACAGTAGCATGAAGGATAGCAGGGTGCCGCTTATTGCCAGTAGCTGTGATTCATACGGTTCTATCTCAAACCCGCAAAAATTGAGACTATCAAGAAATTCCTGGCTGACCGACGTTTCGCTCTTTTTTTTAAAACGCTCAAGGTCACCTACCAGCCAGCTAAAATACTGCACTGAGTGGCGACATGATACTGAGTACCAGTTGTCGGTCATGGGATCTTCCGGGGGCTTACGAGGATTGTGGATGTATATATACGTAGTGAAATTTTATATTGATAATTGAATGGCAATTACTCATTCTACATACATCATTGCAGTATTAATACTGAATAAAAGGTTAGCGAGCGGGTTGGGGAGTGGGGGTTAGTTAATAAAAGACCCGCACACTAACGGCCTTTGAATATTCATACGCATATAAATACATTTCGATTTATCTTATTTTTTTCGCCTTCTATATATACCCTGCCTCACCTGATGAATGCATGCACATCGGCAACTTAAATCTAAAAGGCAACCTCATGATTGCGCCCATGGCAGATGTGACAAAACTCGCATTCAGGCTGTTGTGCAAAAAGTACGGTGCAGCTCTTGTATATTCGGAAATGGTGGATGCCGATGGTGTAATCTACCGTAGCAATAAGACCATTTCAAGGATTGTATCCTCAGAGGAAGAGCGGCCAGTTGGCATCCAGTTATCAGGAGCATCCACCAAAAGTCTGGAACATGCAGCCCGGCTAGTTGAAGAACAATACAGTCCGGACCTGATAGATATAAATTTTGGCTGCCCGATACGGCATATAGTCAAAAAGGGGTGTGGTGTGGCATTGATGAACAGCCCGCAGTTGATGTCTGATATTATGGAGCAAGTGTGTGGTACAGTCAATATTCCGGTAACTGCAAAGGTAAGAGTATATGATGATCTTGACAGAACGCTGGAAATGGTGCATATGCTTGAAGATGCAGGGGCAAGTGCTATCACAGTGCATGCCCGGACACCGCAACAAAACTATTCACACAGTGCTGATTGGGATGTTATCCGGGCTGTAAAAGAGGAATTGACCATACCAGTTATCGCTAATGGCGATATTGACAGTGAAATTGCGGCCCGGACCGTGCTTGAGCAAACACATTGCGACGGGCTGATGATAGGGCGGGCTGCCATGGGAAATCCATTCATATTCAGGAGGATAGGATATTTCCTTGAAACTGGAAAGTTACTCGAACCACTCGGAGTATCCGCACAGGTGGATGATTTTTTTGAGTATATTGAAACGTCAGAGAAATACGGTTTGCTTGATTATGCCAGCGTAAAACTCCATGCCAAGTGGTTCACGCGGGGAATTGAAGGGGGAAGGCAGTTGCGTACAAAGATAAATGAAGCGCATGATATTGACAGCATACTTGAAGTCATGTTATGTATTTGCCGGGAATGAGCACATCTCTTTATGTAATTTCGTCCAACTTCTCATGCACCCCATCATAGAACTCACACCATTCATCAAACTCACAGCCAGAGTTCCACGGCATCCCACCCCGAAATTCCAACACAAGGTCATAATACTCCTGCGGCATCCATGAGGCCTTAAAATCGAACTGGTCAAAGTCGCCCCAATCCCCAAGAGTTGCGAGTGGCTGCATCCCGTGCTTGATGTCCTTTACAGCACCGAATTCAACCCCGGCGACATGCAGTAGTCACATTTGGCAGGTAAGAACCTGTTTGTGGCACAATTTTTACACATCTGCACGGGCGCCATTGGTACGTCAGGATTCAGCACCGTAGCATTCACCATTCCTACGATACTTGGCGGTTCAGGTGCAAGCAGGCAGGGCTGGTCCACAAACCGCAAAAGGGCAGTTGAGCGAACCGTGATACCCGTATATGGATAAGTGTACCACTGGGGGTTGTTCAGTTTGGAATTGAACCTGACGGCTGAAAGGTCGATGGGCACGCCAGATACCTTTCCACCCAGGCCCCTGGGTTTTGGGGCATTTATCCTCTCCCCCCTTGTCACAAAGTCCAGCCAATCATTAATATGCAGTTCCCCCACCATTGGCCTGTCAAAAGGATGGGTCATCACATAGTTCTTGAACCTCTTCTGGAACAGGTCCTGGAACATATCGGCAGTGAAACCGTCCCATTCAAGAATCTCAGCCATGGCAGACGCACTGGCACCGGTGGCAAAAGATGCCACATCAAAGGGGCTCTTTATCTTACCCATTGCCAGAGCTCTCTCCAGCGTATCATATACGGTCTGGGACACCGATTCCATAATTGCCATGCACATATCGTCCCTGCAGATATGATAATATGAGGGACCTATATGGTGCCCTATATCACCTACATGGGTGGGCAGCATCACGATATTGGCAACATGAACCCCTGCATCATGGGCAGCTTCGATGTAGGGCGTGAATTTCTTCTCGTACAGCTCGAAATACTTGAACCTATCATAAGAACTGTGTCCCAGTGTTCCCATGAGTTTTAGCATCACTTTTGAGGGTTCGGTCCATATCCATTTCAGGTAACGTTTCTCCTCCTCGATTGCAGTCTGGACATTGCGACACCGCTGCAACACCCTGGTGTATCGGTCACCGAACACATAGATACCATTCAATCCCCAGGACTTAGCTGCCAGGATGGCCTGTTTATATTTCTTATCAATAGGAGTCCGGGCAATAATCTGGGCCAGCACATTGAATGTACTACCAGGCAGGGCAGCGAAATCTTTGGAAGAGATAATACCATAGAAACCGTTGTGTACCCTAGTGGCCTCGATACCGATGATATCATCGGATTCGTCAATGGTCCTGACAAACTCCTCAATAGCATCCCTGAAATCAGGGTCCAGCCTGTACATCACATCAAGAGTAATTGGAGTCTGCTGCCATTCAAGAAATGCACAGTCCAGCGCATTTACAGTCTTGGTCAGGGAGGTAAGGATATCGTAGTGTATCAGGAGTGACTGCTGATAAAGGTCCATGGCCTCTTTGGACTGGTCAGGATGCCGTTTGAAATCGCGTACTGCATCCACAAATGGACGGGAATGCTCAAGCAGGAAATCCTCATGTCTGTGCTGTTTTATACACGAAACCGCTGCCTTCTGGGCAGATATGGCATCTGATACTACCTTCTCTTCAAGGCTTAACGGGCTTAATTCTGCGGCCATATCATTCACCTCCTGCCAGATTGTATTGTTTCATTTTCCACTCTTCGGGCACCCCATCCTTTGACCATCCCCGCAGGTTGTAGTATTCCTTAAGCATGCCTTTAAGCCTGACAGTCTGCCCCCTGGCCGGACCGTCCGGCACCATCTGGTTGAGGAGCCTATCAGGCAACGTATCATCTTCTTTTGTGATGCCTGCCTGCATGTTATATATGCGCTCAAGATTGTATATCCTGGCACCTGTCCTCATCACATCTGCGCTGTCAAAATCAATCCCAGTCGCAGCTGAATACATATCTGCATAATTATCAATACCAAGTGAAAACTGGCTGAACCTGCATAGTACAAGTGAATCCACAAAAGTGCTCAGGTCCTGCAGGTCCATGGTCCACCGTGCCTTATCCTGTGTAGAGAACCTGTCAAGCAGTTCCTTGGGTACACCAAGCACCTCGGGAGATACCATATAACCACGAAGGTGACATCCGCCCCTGTTGGATGTGGCAT
>JAGLRT010000054.1 GCA_023136155.1 Methanosarcinales archaeon | reverse complement strand
CCTTGGATTTGAAGTGGATACGTTTAATGGATTACATGAAATGTACAACTCTGGATTGTCTTTTGATTGAAATTTCCATTGTGCTATCAGGTACTATTTTATCTGGAACGGATATAAGGGTTTTCGACAATTATCAACATGGTAATGATAATATGGCTGATATTGTGAGATGCCTAATCTATTCGATAATTGACCCCCTGCTCTGTTTGATGATAGTTAATTTTACTAACTATACCACAACTCTGCTGCATTTGGGTGTGCCGTCGCAACTTTTGACTTCCAAGTTGAGCTTCCGAATATTCTTTCCAATCGGTTTTTACCCAATATCCATCAACATATAAAACCAGACATTAATAAAAAGTCTCGGCCGCCAAACCCGTTAATATTATATAGAAGTACAAACAGTTACAAGTGTTCTTATTATACAATATAACACCATTTAGTTAACATTTTTGGAGGAAATAATCGATGGCAGGAATGGGCGGACAGCCAATAATAATCATTGACCCGGACAAATCAAGGACGACAGGCCGGGATGCACAATCCATGAACATTACAGCCGCAAAAGCAATTGCGGATGCTGTGAAAACCACACTCGGTCCAAAAGGAATGGACAAGATGATGGTAAACGCTGTAGGTGATGTCATGATAACCAATGACGGTGCAGCTATTTTAAAGGAAATGGATGTGCAGCATCCAGCTGCAATGATGATGGTACAGATATCAAAGACCCAGGAACAGGAAGTTGGGGATGGCACGACCAGTGCAGTTGTGCTCGCAGGTGAACTCCTTACCCAGGCCCAGAAATTGGTAGAACTTGAGGTCCATCCCACATTAATCGTCAGTGGATACAAACTGGCAGCAATAAAAGCACAGGAAATCCTGAAATCCACTGCAATTCACGTTACAGATGATGACAATGAAATACTGAGAAAGATTGCTCTTACCGCACTTTCTGGAAAAGGTAGCGAGATTGCCCATGATGATCTGGCAGACCTTTGTGTGGAAGCCATTAAGGCAATAACAGATGAGGGGCAGACCGATATCAAACATAATATACAGATAATCCACCAAAAAGGCGGCTCGATCAAAGATACAAAACTCATCAAGGGTATGGTCATAGACAAGGCCCGGGCTCACAAGAACATGCCCAAATTGATAGAAAATGCGAAGATTGCTGTGTTGGATGTGGGTATAGAGGTACAGAAGACATCTACAACTTCCACAATAAAGATATCTACTGTAGAACAGCTTGATGAGGCATACCATGAAGAATACCAGACTGTAAAGGAACAGGTGGACAATTTGGTAAAAGCAGGAGTGAACGTGGTGGTCACAGAGAAAGGTATTGATGATATTTCTCTTCATTATCTGGGCAAACAAAACATTTTGGCCGTAAGAAGGGTGAAAGAAGACGACATTAAAAGAATCGTCCGTGCCACAGGCGCTGTTTTGCGCTCTAATACCATGGATATTTCTCCCGACGACTTGGGTTCTGCTGCAATAGTGGAAGAGAGAGGACTTGGCAACTACAAGATGATGTATTTCGAAGGATGCGAAAACCCGAAAGCAGTTACTGTAATTATTCACAGCGGTGCTGATTATATCACTGAAGAAGTGGAGCGAGCCCTTGACGATGCCCTGAATGTGGTCAAGGTTGTGCTGGATGAGAAATATGTGATGTTCGGAGGGGGAGCGCCTGAGGTTGAAACTGCAATGCAGCTACGCGATTACGCTTCATCCCTGCAGGGACGCGAACAACTGGCAATTTCAGCGTTTGCTGAAGCAATGGAAGGCCTCCCACGGGCTCTTGCACAAAATGGAGGACTTGACCCGGTGGATGTCCTTGTAGAAATGCGGTCCGAGCATAAGAAAGGTAATAAGACCGTGGGCCTGAATGTAAATACCGGCAAGGTAATAGATATGAAGGATACCAGTGTGGTAGAGCCGCTGAAGGTTAAAGTGCAGTCAATTAAATCTGCCACTGATGCAGCTTCAATGATACTGAGGGTGGATGATATATTCGCATCTAAGTACACTGGACTCATGGACGTCAAACCCGAACACAGGTTAGATAGTTATGATGGTATCCAGGCACCTGATATTGGGGACGATTATTAAAAAGGGGATTGCCACGAAAGTATTGAATCAGTATCCAGTAGGGGCATGAAATGAAAAAGAGGACAAAGGTTGAGGGTGACCCTTCAAAAGATGAGGTCGAGGAACCTGAAAAAGAGATGACGACGCAGGAAGACCAAAAACAGAGCATTGCAAATGGGGAAGTGGCGGTTGGTGAACAGTCAACAGAAGGAGTTGAGGAACGGTCAGTTGAGGAATTAGCCTGTGAGTTGGATGAATCCAGGGGACTTGCGTTAGATTACCTGAACCATCTCCAGCGGCTTACTGCAGAGTTTGACAATTACAAAAAACGGATGGATAGAGAACGGTCCGAAATTATCGAATATGCAAGCTTTGACCTTGTAGCAGAACTCATCGATGTAATGGAGAACATGGAGCGAGGGATTGCCAGCGCCAGGGAGTCGGAAGACAGGGATTCTATTTTGAAGGGAATGGAGATGGTATATAACCAGTTAAAAAGCATCCTTGAATCAAGGGGTCTTGAACCCATTGATGCGGTTGGACAGAAGTTCGACCATCAATGTCATGAAGCAATGATGAAGGAACCATCTGACGAGTGCCCCAACAATACTGTGATAGAAGAGTTCCAGCGGGGATACAGGATAAAGAACAGAGTGGTTCGATATTCAAAAGTAAAGTTATCTGAGAACAAATAGAAATAGTTGATAAATATAAGAATGTACTATTCTAACAAGATGAGGTGAATTATTAAATGGCAAAGATAATCGGAATTGACCTGGGAACCAGTAATTCGGCGGCTGCAGCTCTTATAGGTGGTCGTCCTACAATAATACCCAGTGCAGAAGGAGCAAGTGTGGCCGGAAAGGCATTCCCGTCAGTGGTGGCTTTCACCGAAGATGGGCAAAAACTTGTTGGGGAACCAGCCCGCAGACAGGCAGTAAGCAATCCTGAAGGCACTATCATGGCCATCAAACGGAAGATGGGAACTGGTGAAAAGGTTGATGTCAGAGGCAAGGAATTCACTCCCCAGGATATTTCTGCTTTTATTTTGCAGAAAATTAAGCAGGATGCAGAAGCGCATCTTGGTGATAAGGTTGAGAAGGCGGTCATAACCGTACCTGCATATTTCAATGATAACCAGAGACAGGCCACCAAGGATGCGGGTGAGATAGCAGGTCTTGAAGTCGTGCGAATTATCAATGAACCAACCGCTGCTTCGCTGGCATTCGGACTTGATAAGAAGGGCGACCAGGAGATACTGGTGTACGATTTCGGTGGTGGTACCCTTGATGTTTCAATTATGGAAATGGGCGGCGGTGTATTTGAAGTAAAATCCACGTCAGGTGATACTCAATTGGGTGGTACTGATATGGATAATATAATCATAGATTACATTGCAGAAGAATTCAAATCAAAAGAGGGAATGGACCTCAGGAATGATAAAACAGCTGTTCAACGCCTGCGAGAAGCTGCAGAGAAGGCCAAGATAGAACTTTCAACCACAATGCAGACTTCCATCAACCTACCGTTCATTACTGCTGACCAGGCAGGACCCAAGCATCTTGAGATGGACCTTACAAGATCCAAACTGGAAGAACTGGTCATGCCTGTAATAGTGAAGACCCGCCAGCCTCTGGAGCAAGCCCTCAAGGATGCGGGATTGAAAACATCAGACATTACTACTATCATTATGGTAGGCGGACCCACCCGGATGCCCGTAGTGCAGAAGTTTGTGAGCGATATGATTGGCAGGGAGCCGGAACGTGGTGTTGACCCCATGGAATGTGTGGCTATGGGTGCTGCAATCCAGGCTGGTGTGCTTGAAGGCGAGATCAAGGATGTGCTGCTGCTTGACGTAACACCGCTGTCTCTTGGTATTGAAACCCTGGGTGCGGTTTCAACCCAGCTCATCGAGCGTAATACCACTATACCTACCAAGAAGAGCCAGATATTCAGTACGGCTGCTGATAACCAGCCTTCAGTAGATATTCATGTGCTGCAGGGTGAGCGTGCCATGGCGGCAGACAATACTACGCTTGGCCGATTCACTCTGGTAGGAATTCCACCGGCGCCGAGGGGTATTCCCCAGATAGAAGTGACATTTGACATTGATGCTAACGGTATCATTCACGTGACAGCCAAGGACCTGGGTACCAATAAGGAGCAGAAGATCACTATCACTTCCCCTCATAAACTTTCAGAGGATGATATCAAGGATAAGATGGATGATGCCCAGCAGTATGAGGAAGAGGATAAGAGAGTAAAGGAACTGATTGAGATCAAGAATCAGGCAGATACTCTGGCCTATACTACTGAAAATGCTTTGTCAGACCTGGGTGAAAAGGTATCTGAGGAAGAGCGCACGTCTATCACAGAAAAGATAGCGAAGACAAGGGAAGCCATCGCCAGTGATGACAAGGATACTATCCAGGCAGCCATCGATAAACTCACCAAGAAGATGCAGGAGATTAGCACTAAGATATATGAGCAGACGGCCCAGGAGCAGGCTGGTGGTGGTGGAGAGAATGGACCAGGAGCTGAAACCGAAGGTGAGGCCAGTGATGACAATGTGGTGGATGCTGAGTACGAAGTTGTAGACGAGGACAAGGATTAATTAACAATCCTCATCCTTTTTTTATTTTTTTTAACGTATAGGAAAGTATAAACGCATTTATTTATCAAAAACTGATTCCACATGGCTGACAAACGTGATTATTACGAAATCCTTGGTGTAGATAAGATTATCTCAGGAGATGAACTTAAGAAGGCTTACAGGAAGCTGGCATTGAAGTACCATCCTGACCGCAACAAGGAGGAGGGGGCTGAGGAAAAGTTCAAGGAGATAAGCGAAGCTTACGGTGTACTCAGTGATTCTGAAAAGCGTGCCAGATACGACCAGTATGGGCATGCGGGTGTTGACGGGCGCTGGAGTCAGGAGGACATCTTCAGGGGTGTGAACTTTGAGGACGTATTCAGGGGTTATGGTGGAGGTGGTGGCGGTTTTAGCAACAGTATCTTTGATTCTATCTTTGGTGGTGGAAGCCGCAGGCGTGGCGGACCCCAGCGGGGTTCAGATTTGAGAATCGACCTTGCCATAGCATTCGAAGAAGCTTATAAAGGGATTGAGAAATCCATCAAACTGCCAAGGACCGAGAACTGTTCCACCTGTGGGGGCAGTGGTGCCAAACCAGGTACCGAACCCCTGGCATGTAAGACCTGCGGCGGTAGCGGTCAAGCCACCCGTGCGCAGCAGACTCCATTTGGCCAGTTCATGACTACCAGCACCTGTCCCACCTGCCGTGGCAGGGGCAAAGTGGTGGATGACCCGTGCAATGAATGCCATGGCAGTGGTAAGGTGCAGAAAAAGCGCACGATAAAGGTTAAAGTGCCTGGTGGTATTGAAAGCGGGTCACGCATGCGGGTCACCGGCGAGGGCGAACACGGATCAGCAGGCGGGCCCCCTGGCGATTTGTTCGTGGATATTTATGTAAAACCCCACAAGTTGTTCAAGCGTGTGGGTAATGACATTGTGATTGGGACGGATATAAATTTTACCCAGGCTGCGCTGGGTGATGAGATCATGGTGCCCACTGTGGACGGTAAGGTGAAGTTGAAGGTTCCTGCCGGTACCCAGACAGGGGCCATGTTTAGGGTTAAGGATAAGGGCATGCCTAATATTCATGGGTATGGACTGGGGGATTTGCATGTGCAGGTGAATGTGAAGGTTCCTAAAAAATTAGATTCGAAGCAAAAGGAACTGTTGCGGGAGTTTGCCAGGGCCAGAGGTGAGAAGCCTCTTAAGGAGAATGAAAAGGGGCTGTTTGAGAAGGTTGTTGATGGGGTAAAGGAGAAGATTTAGGGTTGGGGTTTTGAACTTGTAATACAATATCAAAATCCAGTGGACTGGGAGGATTTGTGTTAAATGACGTCGATGGTTCTGTTAAGTTAATGGCAAGTGGACCAGATGTAGCAATTTTATCGTGAAAGCAATCCACCCTCAGTTCTCAAACAAC
This sequence comes from Methanosarcinales archaeon, assembly GCA_023136155.1. Classification (GTDB taxonomy): domain Archaea; phylum Halobacteriota; class Methanosarcinia; order Methanosarcinales; family Methanocomedenaceae; genus Methanocomedens_B. Next base: position 9,829 of record JAGLRT010000054.1, on the reverse strand, counting down.
TCATCAAGAGATTCCACTTCAATAAATCCGCCCTTTCCAGTCACTCTCAATCGTTTAATAGACTTGTCCTTTAACGGAAGTTCATCTACCGGATGCCAATATGTTTTTTCGCAGAATTTTCAGTCCACATCTGTCAGTCTACCGGTTTTAAGATATATTCCAAATATTTATATATTGAATACTTCTTCCATGACACTACCCATAGGTTACCCACGCAATGCAAAAATCCTCACTCAAATATCTCTGGTACAATCCTGCGCGCAACTTCCGTGTAAGCCGCAGCCAAATCGCCCTTATCGAACCTGAACACATCCTTGTCCAGCGAATCCCCGCTCTCCTTATCCCACAACCTGCAGGTATCACAGGAAATCTCATCACCCAGCACGACTTCAGTACCCCTGCGCCCGAACTCAAGTTTGAAATCAGGCAACAGTAATCCCCGCTCATTCAGGTAAGCCTTAAGAATCTCATTAATCTTAAGCGCAGTCAGGCGTATCCCTGCAAGTTCTTCCCTGGTGGCAAGCCCCAATGCTATTGCAATATCTTCATTGAGCATAGGGTCATGCCGCGAATCGTCCTTATAGTCCATTACAATCACAGGCTCATCAAGAACAGTTCCCTCTTCAAAAGGATACTTCCTAGTCATAGAACCCGTAGCAATATTACGGACAATCACCTCTACCAGAATTATGTTAACGGTATCCACCAGCATCTCATTGCCAGCCACCATCTCCCTGTAATGGGTCTTAATGCCTTTCTCTTCCAGCAGTTCGAATAACTTTTTGGATATCTGGGCATTATAATAGCCCTTTTTTGGCACTTCAGATTTCTTTTCACCATCAAAAGCAGTGAGGCTGTCCCTGAAATCCATTATCAACAGATTCGGGTCTTCGGTGTGGTAAATAGTCTTTGCCTTTCCTGAATATAACTCGTCTGTTTTCTTCATTTAACCATCCTCGCAGAGATAAAATTAATGATGTGCATAAAACCATATAATACTACTCATCAATTTCTTTAATTACATATCTGACAATATCAACAGTAACGTCAATGCCGCATGCTTCAAAGATACCCTTGCCTGAAGGCGTACCGTTAGCCTCCAGAATACTCAATCCTTCCTCTCCTTCTATAAGGTCCACTCCGGCATACACCGCCCCTACAGCCCGTGTTGCCCCACATGCCAGCTCCTCAATTTCAGGGGATATTGGGCAATGCCGGGGTGATCCACCCTGTGATAAATTGTTTATCCATGAACCAGGAGGAGCATTTCGGTATATTGCTCCTGACACCCGTCCGTCCACCACAAATACCCTGATATCCCTCCCCGGATTTGGTATATACCGTTGCAGGTACAACACCCCCCTGCGCTTTAGGTGCTTATTGAGCAGTTTTTTAGAACTTTCATCGTCCACCACGCAGTGAATATCCAGACCCTTAAACCCAAATATGGGTTTAATTACAGCCCTCCCCCATTCCCTGACAACATTAACCGCTTTGTCAAGGTCAGAGGTGAGAATAGTGTCGGGAGTGGATAGACCCTGTTGCTTAAACAGATATGATGACATGTGTTTATTAGCTGCTGTCTGTATTGCCAGGGGCGGATTTACAATCTTAATCCCCTGTTTATCCAGATTGCACAGTACATCAAACCGATAGGACATACCCTCAGTATCATCGCCACCACCGCCACCAACATCACGCACAATGACCGCATCCAGCGACCTGAGGTCCATGTCCCCTGACACCAGTTCAGTCTCCCCCAGCATTCTGGTGGTAACATCATGCAACCTGAACACAAATGGCGACCAACCCGCCCTGGTCACTGCCTCATACAAGGCCCGAGCTGTCCAGTCCTGCGGTTCGGTAACTGCTATGCCTATACTTTTCATGATAAAAGTCCCCCTATCTCAACAGGACTTATATCCAATTCTTCTAACACCCGGGCCTGTATATTCACCACTTTATTTACTGCATCAATAATAGTACTGTCTGAAGTGGCCACGAACTTCCCGCAATGCTTGAGGTCATAATCAACGTACCTTGAAGTCCTGGCAGTGCCCATAAGGCTAGCCCCTCTCATCCTGTCGCTCACGCATTTTGCCAGCTCTTTGCTCTTGCTAATCTGGCTATCGAAGAGAAACTCCACTTTACCGGGTGCACAATGTAACAGCTGCACGAGTATGGAATCCAACGCCCTTACAGTCACATCCGAGCACCGGTAATTCCTGAACACACCCCTGGTATCCCTGATAAACCCATCATCACAAAGGTAGACTGGATCATCTTTGAGTGCAGATTCCACACCGATAAGTACATTGTACCCATCCACCCAAATTTCTTTACCAGCCAATTTGTTACATTCAATGGTACTGTTCTTTCGCTCAATGGCTGTCGATTCAGTGTAGATGACCCTGCCAAACACATGTCGCGTATTGATATCCAGCCTGTAATGGTTGCACACATAGGTAATGGCTCCCGCTCTTGGATACTCCCTCTCCAGCAAGAATCTGATATCATATACAGCTCTATCCTCAACAGGAATATGAGCCGCAGCCATTTCCTTCCCAGGCATGGTCAATACTCCATTTTGAACCTTAAAATTGCAGCAATACCGCCCAGACCATGAAGCCTGTGACCAGGCTCAAACTCGGTACTGAACACCACTACCTTGCCCCGGCTGTGTTCAATGCTAAGGATAAAAGCATCAATATTTTCACCTTTCTCCCGTCCCTCCCTGAGCAGTTCATCAGTAATAAGCAACGTACCTACGGCACCCATATCCCTGGCTTGGCTCACCGCATCCCATCCGTATGCTACGGCCCCGTCAGTTGCGATGCGCTCCATAAGCTCTTCCATGAGCATTGCTTCCCTGGCTATTCTGGACTCTTCCACTATCCTGTCAACAGCACCCCGCCGCAGCACTTCCTGATAACCGGAAACGCCTATGGTTATTGTATCTTCGGTTCGGGCCCTGGTTGCCAGATCGGGTTTTTGTGTTTTCATGGTCTTCATGAAATCGTCTTTGGTAAATCCGGGCCCGGCTATGATAACTGTCTCGCTCTTGCCCGCAGCCTGTTCAAGCTGAGCAATGACCTGGGCGAAAAAGTCTTCCCTGTGGCTGGATTCTCCCTTACCCGACCCGGTCTTGACTTGAGAATAATCCTCAACTCCGAACTGTCTCACTAGTCCGATGGACGCCTCCCCTTCTTCAATTGTCAGGATAACCACTTTGGGACGTTTTGCTGCGGCTTCAGCTTCCTTTATCCGCTCAAGCTGGTCGTTTTTCCAGGTCTTAATTACAGTGAGGTTCGTACCTTCTTCAATATTCAGGGTGTGGTATGCACTTACATCCTGCCCACTCTCTATTACACCATGCAGACGCAGCCGATTTGAAAATTTATGGAATTCGATATTTTCTATGCGTACTCCCAGACGCATGGGTTTTTTCTCAACCTTTTCAGGTCTGAGCTTATCAGTAGCCCCTTCAACCCGTCGTTTGGTGAGTGCAAATACTAAATCACCAGGCTCGACAATATATTTTAAGTGCCACAGGTCGTCCAGAGATTCTGGCGTCAAGGTAATCTCGCCTTCCCTACCTTTCAGGTTCCTTTTGGTTACTCTCATCCAAAACCTATAGTGTACTGGTAGGTTATGTTATTTGCTGTTAGGATTTTATAAAATAGAGGGTTCAATACTACCTGACAGCTTTTACAACCGTTTATTTTCAGGAGTTATTGATTGAAGTTTATTCACTGCAATTTATTTATTGTAACATCTACACAGCTTTTCAGAATATCCTGCACGTTTCCACCTTCCACATCAAGCCCGGCCGCCCCGTCATGTCCTCCACCCGTACCATTGAATAATTTACTTACTTCTTCCAGTATCTGGCCAAGGTTTACTCCTGCATCAATAGCATTGCGTCTTGCTCTGCCGCTAATTCTGGCAATACCATCTTTTTCTGTACCTACAAATGAAACATCTGCACCTACATGTGTCAATATACCGGCCGCTGTTCCCCCAAAAGAACTTATTGTACTGGTAGCGATAAGCCAGTTACCTGTACGATGTACTTGTGCTCTAATTGCTGCTTTTAGTAAGGCTATCCTCATGCTGATATCCTGTGGCGTGGATGCAAGCAGGTCTACCACTTCACCGTATTCCACACCACTGACTTCGATAATTTCTGCAAGTGTCCTGAACGAATCAGGGTTTGCATATTTGAAATTACCTGTGTCAGTAATGATACCAGCTATAAGCGCCATAGCAGATTTCCTCATAACAGGAGCTTCCATAAACTTGAGGATGTCAAAAACAATCTCTGCAGTAGAACTGGCAGTGCGATGGAGGTAAAACTCGGCCCCGTCTTTAATAGCACAAGTAGAATGATGGTCGATCACTGCATATTCTGCTAATTCTATTCCATTCAACTGGGCCAGCGTACTGGTATCTACGACCACAGTAAGGTCATATTCTAAAGGGTTGGGCTTTTCAATAGCTTCAATTTCCAGTGTCCTGATCAGGGTATTTGCTACCCGGTTGCAACCATCAACTATTCCAACTGCGCCACCCAGAGATTTAGCTAATGTATAGGCACTACCAACCGCATCAGGGTCAGCATTGCGGTGGCAGAGAAATAAAATATTATTATAATCCAGGAGCCGGTTGTAAAAACCGGACTCGTCAACATCCATGGCTCGTATGCCCTCGGTACAGGCACTTATTCGGCATTCATTGTTGGCGAGCCAACAGATGTCTTCAACTGGTCCTGTAATTGGGTGAATCGTTTGTTGATTCGTTCTTCCTGTCGGTTTATGGTCTGAAGTCTTAGGTCCAGGGTCTCTTTCTTTTCCTTTAGTTCTTCAGTGGTTTTCAACATATCAGTTTTTATCATCAAGTTGCCTATATTCTTAAAGACTGGCACATCGTTTTCAAGTTTTCCAAGTTCTTCAAGTGCCATGTCAGATTCTTTCAACATGATCTGAAGCTGATTTTTCTGCTGCGCTAGCGCCTGTGCTTGCTGTTGTACCTGCTGTATTTGTGCAATCTGGTTTTGGACTTGTGGGGGTAATTCTCCGCTCATTGTAATTCACACTCAGTTGTTTAATTTGGTTTCAACACGGCACAATAGTACTTCTATTTTTCTATTGCCATACTCATATCAACTGCTATCTTTATCAGCCGCAGCCATCCATTAAGTGCCGCTCTCATGGAGACCAGATCATAAGAATTAATCTTAAGAATTAGTTCACTACCCTGAATAATAAGCTGTGAACTGGTGCGCTGATGGGATGCACCCAGTTCAGGCAAAAGGGATTGATAAATCACATCAATCTCATCAGACATTTCAAAAATGAATTCGGATTCGATTTCCATAATTGACTTCCTTATGTAAAATCGAGCAGAGACAAGTAAAAGAATTGTAGAAGATATATTATCCTCTACTTTCCGATTAAATAGAGCCTGACCTAAACCGCTTCTACCTTTTTGATAAGGGTTGGTCTCTCTTTTATCAGTATCCTGTGCCCGCAGAATTGGCAACGGATACCCATTACTTCGTAGTCTATCTCCACCGAATGTTTACACCTTGTACATATATATCCCATTTGAACTCACTCCGGAATTAGCCTAAAATATAGTTTCATCTAAAGTAGCATCTTTTTCCAGACTAACGGTTTATTAATTGGTAGTGAAGTGGTTCGATACTGGTTCCAATTCCGTGTCTTCGGTTTCGTCTTCAAGATCCTCAAAGATAATGTCAGTCTCCATAGCCTTTTTAACAGACCGGGTTACTGCAAGACCCATGGACGTATTTGGTACATAAGTACCGCCAGTGAAAGTATGGTCACACTTTTTGCAGTTCCAAATGCCTGTATCAGTACGGCGTATAGTCATAAGCCCGCACTTGGGACACTTGTATCCCTGTCTCATGCGTTCTTCGATATTTGCTACCAGTTTTCGGACCTTCCTACCGTAACGGACACCGAACCTACCTGCTGAACGGGTTTTGTGACCTTTTCGGGTATATTTCTTTGCCATGAACTAAATCTCCAAGAATTTTTCTCTAATCTCCTGCCCTTTTTTGCAAGATACTTCTACGATATGATTTATCTGATCAACTGTAAGCGATCCATTTCCGCTTTTCTGCATGCCTGCGATGGCCCCTTCCTGATTGGAAATAACTGTCAGTTTGCAATCTGCAACCCGCTCTTCTTCAATTGACGGGTCAAATAAAATCCCGCCACCAATATCCACTGCCGTCACTGAAACCGGTATATCTCTCATGGGTAAGGGCATATCTTCGCCAATACCATAGCGTTCACCAGGTATCTTGGCTGTCAGGAGTGCTGCAATTGCACCTAGTGAAGCTGCATCCATGAGGTTTCCGCCGTCATCCAGTACATGGATATCAATGAAGACCATCCAAACTTGTTCTCCCTCTGTAATGCACAACTTCTTTAAATCTATTGCGCCTGATTCACGGATACCCCTGTCAGTCACCCTTGCAAGTTCAATAGCTTTTTCCCTTGGGGGACCGGATTCAAATTCAGGAGATGCAAGAGGTATCAGCTCCATGCTTGTTATGATTACACCCACATCAGGAGTGTCAGGGAACGGAGTCCCGGGCTGTATTTTGACACCGGCAATTATTTTGGTATCGCCAATCTCCACCCGTGCCGAACCTTCAGCTTTATCAATAACACCTGTTTCAATTGAAATAGTCCTTGTCTCTTCAGGCTTACGACCATCAAGTCGCTCGCCTTTCAACATCAGACGGATTAATTGATCTCTTTGTATTATTGATACGACCTGTTTATTCATGAAAATCATCCTCCTCTACATCAGGTTCCTCATCCGTTTCCCCATCGACTTCGTTTTCCTCGTCTTCTTCTATGGGGATGGCTTCCTTTACCTCAGGTTCTTCCTTAACACTTTCACCTATAACCTTTTCTTCCACTTCTTCAGTTACAGTACTCACATCTTCTGAAGCTACTTTTTCCTCATCTGATACGACATCTTCCACTGACGGCGCTTCAGTTTCTTCTGCTGTCTCGCCCTGCATCTTGGCGTAGTGGTCCATCAGTGCCTGTCTTTGTACCTCATACACCTGTCTGCATCCTTCTTGAGCCATTTCCAAACCAGTTTTCAGCTCTTCAGGTGTGAGATGCCCATCCATCTGTAACAGGGTTATCTTTCCATCCGGTGTCATTGCAATAGGCACATCAGCCTGTCCGTAATTGTCCTCATCCTTGTTCAGGTCCACTACAAGAGTATCGTCAACTTTTCCAAATGCACATGCACTGACCAAACCCCGCATGGGGATACCTGCATCAGCCAGGGCGACAGATGCTGCGTTGAGAGCAGCTGTTCTGGTCCCTGCATCCGCCTGCAAAACTTCAACAAAAATATCGATTGCGGATTTCGGGAAATATTCAGTAAAAACCTGGTCTTCAAGTGCTTCCCTGCTAACTTTTGATATTTCAGTACTCCGCCGGTCAGGTCCGGGCCGTTTCCGGTCTTCAACCGAGAACGAGGCCATATTGTATTTATATCTCACAATAGCCCTTGTTGATTCCTGTTGATGCCTTGGATGTACTTCCCTGGGTCCATAAACTGCTGCAATTACCTTGTTATTACCGAATTCAAGATAACATGAACCATCAGCTCTCGCCAATACACCAACTTCAATATTAACATCACGTATCTGGTCGAGTTTTCTACCGTCAAGACGTAAACCATTCTCGTCTATGAACTTTTCTGGTTTGTCGCTCATTTCATTATTCCTCTCTTCTGTAAATAGAATTTTTTCAGTCCAGGAGTTCATTCAAAATATCCGGACTTTCTGGCTCTTCCTTTTTCTCTTTCAATTCCCCTTTCAACAGCTTGCCAACACGTTCTGTAAGTCCTTGCTTATGGGCTTCATTTTCAATGACATTTATAGCATCCACAGCCTTGACAACATCTTTATCCTTACCTGTTACCCAGATTACCCCATTCTGCCCCACAAAGATATTACAGTTAGTTTCCTTTTTCAACATGGAGATCATGGAACCCCCTCTTCCAATCACCCTTGGCACTTTCACAGGTGATATCTCCTTAAGTATTCCGTTTTTGATAACCATTGATCTGTTATTGCGCATGGTGAGGTCCACCTTCATGGAAGGCGTGAGTTCCTTTACCAGGACCATAACTGATTCTCCTACAGTCAAGTAATTACTCATGTCACTAGAATCAATTCGTCTTGGATATTCAGAATAATTGAGCCACCCTTCATAGGGTGACTTGATATCCAAGACCCAGTTTGAGAAGGTAACTGATTTGACCGTACCTATGATTACATCTCCACTTGATGGGATATACAATCCTGATAACGGAACAACTCGTACTTTACCTTTATCACTGGCAAGTCCATACAATTTAGCATAAATTTTCCCATCTCGCACATAGGTCCCATCACCTGCTTTTTGCACATCATCTGACAAAAAATCGCCAGGAACTACTACTTTTTTATTCATTTTAACCTCAAACCAACATTACAAAATTATTACAATACTCACTTTAAAACACGTATTTCGGCAGTTCCCTTTGTTAAATGATTTACAACACCAAAGAAATCGTCTTGCATACCTGCGGGAATAGTGACCACACCAATCCAACTCCCATCCTTTTGCCACTCTTCTTTACTTAAAGTCCCGAATTTTGATATAGTTCCATAAGCCTTTGGGGCATAATCCATACCAATCCTGATTGCAACATTGACTTCTTCAAACCTAATCGGTATGATAGGACGTATCGCTTTCATCACGTTCGTTACCTGTTCATCCACACTCTTCAGGGGGTCAATATGGACACCCGCTTCTTCCATAGCATGCTCTATCCTGTTTGGCGGATGTGGAGTCCTGGTCTGCGGGTTTATAGCGTTAGCCGCTATAAAGGTGATTATTTTCCGTTTCTTTTCTTCCAGTATGGCTTTGCGCTGTTCAGTAGTCAGGTGTATCTCACCGTGCAGGATAATATGCTTAGCAATTTCAAATACATCTTGTGTTTCGAATGTGTTCTCTATATCCTGTTCTGCCGGTCGGTCTCCCCGGCTGGCATTTTCGAATACATCTTCCACTGCCAGTATTTTTTCAATATTGATCTCATCACCGCGTTTTAAGGAAAACGCTCCATCAGGATCTACATATACCTCATACTGTTTGCCTCCCTTCTTTAGTCTGGCAATTACAGCATCGTCTAGTGTGACCATTTTTAACACACCTAAAAATATAAGGGTTATTTATTCCTCTGTATCTTCATCCGTGGATTCGATATCCTCATTATGAAATTCTTCATCAGGATCATCATCGTCAGGATGGGCATCCAGTACTTTCTGGACATAATCAGCGACTTCCTGGGGTTCAAGTTTCTTGAACTGCTTTGATTCCAGTTCAACAACACCAACTTCTATGGTAGATGCATCGAATCTTCCTTCAGTGGTATTATGCAGTGCCTCCAGGCCCAGTAATATGGCTTCATCAAGTTTAATGTCATTAGAATATTTTTCCTCAAAGACTTCCATTACCTCTGCCCGGCCTGCACCAATCCCGGTGGCATTGTATTCCAACAGTGCACCGCTGGGATCGGTCTCAAACAGTCTTGCTTCGCTATCCTCAACACCAGCTATCAGAAGAGCAGTGCCAAAAGGTCTCACGCCGCCATACTGGGTATAAGTCTGTTTGAAATCGCATATCTTCTTGGACAGGACCTCTACCCCGATAGGTTCGTCATAAGATACTTTATTGACCTGTGCTTCAACCCTCGCCCTGTCTATCAGTGCCCTGGCATC
>JAGLRT010000053.1 GCA_023136155.1 Methanosarcinales archaeon | reverse complement strand
TGTTTTTCTAGCATACTGTCCTGTTTTTCAAGCATTTGACCTTGTTTTTTGTCAATACTGAGGATAGCCGGAATCCCTTTATTTAACTGCTCGACCTGTATCAGATGCATATAGTCTGATATACTTGTAACATATCCACTGTAATCCTCAAATGAAACTTCCGTAACATCAGCATTTGTGGGAAAATTTGAATTAATAAAATCCTTATATTTATTAATGGCAGTTTGATCAGCCTCCAAATAGAACATAACTGCCTGTACATCATTCTCAAAGGTATTAGAGGCACGAAACCTTTCAATTCCCAGGTCCATCGCTTTAGTCAATAAAAATACGCGATAACCTACATCATGGGTTTTATCCCCCCGGATTTCTCCTTTAAGTTTTATCATTATAACACCTGATTAAATTCATTTAATTAATGTACCATTTAATTTACTTTTGCATCATATTTAACAATCATGGTATAACTTCAACATTACATAATATGCCAGACTATTGATTATTACTCTCTCCTTTTGTTCTGAAATTGAATGTTGAATTCACCTTAAACTTACTTTACGCAACTTTCAAATTGCTAAACTCTGAATTTATATCTCTTCGTTATTTCATGTGTGTAATTTTAACTCCAATTTGCCCACATGAAATAGCGAAGAGGCCATTATTTGTTCTTCCTGAAACCCCTCATGGTCTCTTTATGGAGTGATACTATCAGGTCCCCCATCATAGCAAATATGAACATTTGCAGCCCGCTCATAATGATAAGAGTGGTCAACAGTGCCAGCAGGACATGGGTAACGTTTGCAAGCCACTCATGTACAACGTAGATACCCATTATCAATCCGATAAAAACAGTTACTCCGCCCATCACACTAAAATAAAATAAAGGGTTATTTATCTTTGCCATATTGAATATTGTCCTCCCTATCCTGAGCCCATCGGTCAGGGGATTTAACTTTGTTACAGCAGCCTCTTCCCTTGCCAGATAAGTGATGGGGACTACCTTAATATCAACTTCATTCCTGACACATTCCACGGTCATTTCGGTCTCGATCTCAAACCCGGTCTGGTTCAATAGCATCATTGATATAGTCTCACTGGTAAATCCCCTATATCCTGAAAGAATGTCTGAGAGCCAGCCCCCGTAAGCTAACCCGAACATTTTATTCAGAATCTTGTTCCCAAGAGAATTCAGCCTGGTGAATGCACCTTTACCCGGATTAGCGAAGCGGTCACCGATAATGTGTCCGGCACCCTGTTCAAAAGCTTCAATAAAAAGGTTAACCTCATCCGGCAGGTATGTACCATCTCCGTCTATCATTATAACATAAGGGCTATCAATCGTATCAAAAGCCTGTATCACAGCCTGGCCTTTTCCCTTACCGGTTTGCACAACCACATTGGCGCCAGCTTTTCTGGCAATGTCGGCTGTATCGTCCTTGCTGTGGCCGTCCATGACCAGGATATTTGAGAATCCCCGGGACTTGAATTTATCAATAAGACCGCTTATGGTATGGGATTCGTTTAACGTGGGAATTAAAATGCAAACATCTTGAGGGTTTATGGTACTGTTCATGTCCGTGTTTCTCCCATGGGTTCCGGGTTGACTGACTTTAAATTTGCGTAACACATATTCAATCTTTTGATAACAATAGTGCAGCTGCAATGACAAATAGCGTGGATGCCGCTGTTATGAATGGAACAGGAAATGTAGATGCGGGAGCGCCTGATACGTTATCATTCATCTGAGCCATGGGGTTGATGTCTTTGGCATCCTCAATAGATGACTCCATCAAGGTCTGGTTGATGTGGTATGTAATCTCTGCTCCTTCAGTTGTTTGTGTCTGGTTCGTTTCTTGGGCGAACCTGCCTGTGAGTTCACACTGGTAAATACTCACGTTATCAATACAGTTGGTTGAAATAATCTGTGTACCTTCCGGGAACCTGAACGATAGTTTACTTTCAGGCTCACCCAGCAACCAAAGGGTGCTGCTATTTATGAACACCCCTTCTTCAAACCTATACCGAACCCGATAGGTGTTTGTCATGCTGGTTAGACTCTCTTCCGGCCCCAGTGCCCGGTCAGAAAGTAATGCATCGATATCCAGTATCGCAATGCCATATGAGGAATTGTCAATTTTCACATCCATATTTTGTTCAATAGAAGTCCTGAACTTATTCCTCAAGTGTTTATCCATCTTCAGGAGTTCCCATGCACTGACAAACTCGTCATTATTACCCTGCTTTTTATCGATATTGTATTTGAACACGTAAGAATCCATGCCTGAAATATTCTCGGTATATTGCCATTGCATGCCATTATTATAGATTGTGATATGGTTGGTCCATTCATATTCTGCATGGACTAAAGTTATCATTGACATGCTTACTGTAATACATAGCAGTCCCGCTATAATTCCACGCCTGTTCATTACAATAGTCCGTTTATGATTATCTGGTAGTCACTATACAGCCATCCTCTTCCACGATGACAGTATGTTCTGCCTGGGAGACCAGAGCTCCATTTTCCTCTTTCAGTACAGGGTAGGAAGAGATGTTCCCGTTCTTTTCCAGCTGGAACAATGCAAAATCCAGGTGCTTTGAGTTGAGCCAGCGTTTGGCAAAGGGTAATGTTTGGAATGCTTCAATCTCTTTGAGCAAAGCCCTGGCCGCAGGTGCACGGATGGGTCTGGTGCCAACAATGTGATATATCTCTGTGCTGGCACCTTCGTTCACGTGTCCCTGGCCGTTGGTGGCAAAGGGCTCAATGGCCACAACCTGTCCAACTTCAAGGATGACACCTTTATCAATTGGTATATTGGGAATGCTGGGCGGGACATGCTGCATATACTGTGCCAAACCGTGTCCGGTCAGGTTGGCTACCGGCTTATATCCGAACCCGGTAATAGTATCATTGATAATTACTCCAAGCTCTGCCGTGTTGATACCAGCATGTATGGCCTTTATAGCAGCTTCAAGGGCGGACTCGGCCGCCTCCACAAGTTCAGGGTTCCCTGAGAGGTCAACGGTTTTGGCAGTATCGGCAATGTAACCGTCAATATGCACACCAATGTCCAGTTTAACCATATCCTCTCCAAACACCTGAGTATCGTCCACTTTGGGTGTGGCATGGGCAGCTTCCTCATTGCAGGAAATGTTTATGGGAAAGGCAGGCTCACCGCCCAGCTCACGTATCCTGTCCTCACTAAACCGGGCCACTTCAAACAGGCTTGCGCCAACAGTGACCTGTTTTGCTGTCTCTTCCCTTACCTGTGAGAGTATCTTACCCGCGGTTACGTATTTCTCAATGATTTGGTTGATTTCTTCCAGCATCTGGGTTTTATCCAGTTTGTCATCCATATTTATCACCCTGATTATTATATCCGTAGATTCTTGTCAAATGTAGTTAAGTTCTTGCATCCATTGGCAGTGACCACTACCATGTCTTCCACCCTGACACCGCCCACATCTTTGTAGTATAGTCCAGGTTCGACCGTGACCACGTTACCTGCTTCCAGCACCACATCCTGCTGGCCCAACCCCGGCCGTTCATGTATGTCAAGGCCCACACCATGGCCTGTGGAATGAATGAACCCTTCTTCATCTCCCACATGGAACCCGGCATCGGTGATAGTATTGCATACTGCCTGATGTACTTCACTGCCATTTACACCGGGTCCTATGAGGTCAAATGCAACTTCCTGTGCCGCCAGCACTGCCTGGTGCATCTCCCTTATCTTTGGGTCTGGTTCACCCCTGACAACGGTGCGGCTCATGTCACTGTAATACCTGTGCAACATGTGCCTGGGAAACACGTCCATGACGATGGGCTGGTCAGCAATTAGAGCACCCTGCCCCTGATAGTGTGGGTCAGCACTGCGGGGCCCGCATGCAACAATGGTACCATCGGCTTCGCATGCATTATCCAATAGTGAATGGTGTATCAGTGCCCTCACGTCTTCGGATGTCAAGTTTTTTCCATTTATCATAAGTTCGCCGTTCACAATATCTGCTTTACTTATGACCCCGATTGCCCTGGTAACAGCCTGCTCACAGGCACGCTGTGCAGTGGTTATGGCTTGTATCTCTGAAGGTGTTTTCATCTCTCTTTGTGTCATGATTGGGCTTTTAACACATGTTATCTGGAAGCCTGCTCTCTCAAGGCAGTCTGCATAAAATACTGGAAAATCCCTGGGTACTGCCACTTTGTGTAATCTTTCACTCTTAAGAAGCCGTGCAATCACCCTGCAATATGCTTCCCCGCTGTCCTTATGCGTTTTTGCTTCTTCCTTAAGGCTGTAATCCGAAGAAGACCTGACATCCGCTATTCTGGATTCCTTTTTTGCACGCCCCTTTTCCATGCTTGAGACCATCAGCACCTCATTACCAGAATTGAGGTATGTGAAAGCATCGCCTGCTAAAAACCGGGTTGTGTAATACATATCAGAACTATATGTGCTGTTGGTGTGCATCAGGTAGGCGTCTAGCCATTCCTTTTCCAGGAACTGTTCAATTTCCATAATTGTCCACCTGCAGGCTGCTTGTTATTCCCCTGGCAGCCAGGAGACCAGTGGCAGCAGCGTTGACTATGTCACTTGATAATCCGGTTTCGCCTACCCCTATTATTACTACGTCATACGTTCCATTCAAGACAGTACTTCTTCAAGTTTGTCATATTTCACTGCCTTCTTAATTTCCCTGGATATTCTGCGGCCTGTGGAAAAGTTTGGTCCTATCAGGTCAGAGTAGGGTGAACCTGACATGTACAGGTTAGTGCCTGCCACAATACGCGCTGATATCTCGAAGATGCGAAACTCCAGTTCATCAGTGCATACGGTTTCTAGGCAAAATGGGCCTAACATGCCGCCAAACAGGTCAAGGGAACTTTCCACCACCTGTTCGCCCAGTTCAAATATTTTGGGCAGCAGGGATTCACGGGCGACCAGTGGTATGTTGCCTGTGACCACGAAGGTGGGATATACACCCGCATCTTCCAGTTCACGTGGCGAACCCAGCCTGAAGATTTCATCTGCATTGGATTCCACGCGCCGGTCCATGCTCATGAGTTCCAGAGTGCCTTTGCTCAGGGAGTAGCCTTCGGTGGGTAAGGGTGAATAGAAGTAGTGCAGGTAATAGCGGGTGCCAACTATGAACTCCTGGATAGTATAGGGCTGGGACTCGTCCAGACGCTGGTAGAATTCTGACTTGTTCTTGGCCACGAAGAAACCTCTGCCTCCTTTGGCGCCGTGGTACTTGACCATTACCGGGGAGTCGATATCCTTGGGGTCGTCTATCTTTCCTGGCATTGATATGCCGGCGCCTTCCAGCCACTGGCGTTCCTTGTTGCGGTCCGATTCCCATTCCAGCACGTGGCGGTTGCCGAAGGTGGGCAGTTCCAGGTCCATGAATTTTTCGTGCCCCAGGTATTCCACGAATGAACCAGTGGGGATGATGATGGTGTTCTTTGCTGCCAGTATAGGAGCCACATCAAGGATTTCGGCATAGTTGTCCACAACCAGGTATTCATCGGGTTTGGCAAGTGGAAAAGCATCATAGAATTTAGGAGGTTTACCGATACAGATGCCAATGGATTTTAAGCCTTCCTTTCGGGCGCCGTCAAATATCTGCAGGCTGGTGTGGCTGGTAACGGTAGCAATAGTAAGGTTGTCCCGGTCGTATCCAGAGAGGATTTTCGAGATTGTGGGACTCATTATTGAGTTGTTAGTTTGTGCCATTAAACATAATTGTTTGAGGAAGTATTTAAGATTGGGGGATTATGGATTGAAAAAAAGCAGTTCTTGACGCTATGGATTATTTCGTGTCCACATAACATTGAATCGCTGAAAGAAATACGAACAGATTCAATAATAAATTCAATTTAATGACAAAAAAGTATATATTGTATTGGTGTGAATTACCGTTTAGGTGAATATAATGAATCGAATGATTTTTATCAGTCTTGTGATTTTATCTGTAGTTTTAATCTCAGGTTGTACATCGGAACCGAAACCTGTTGTTCCGGTTAATCCGGATAATATTTCAATAAGCAGCATTAATGTAAATATGCCAGAACATAAAGAACAGAATGTTAATATTGTTGTTAGCAACAATGCTGATAAACCAATTGATTCTGTCACAGTGACCTCGTTTGGTAATTTTGGAGTTGACCAGAGCGGAAATGTTAATATCCCTGGAAAAAAAGATGACGTCAGCAGTTTTGCGTCTTTAAGTTTTCAGATCATGTCACCAGGTTTTGGCGTAACCTCGGATACAACTGACCTTACAATATCTTATGCTTCCGGAATGGATGATAAAGGTAAACCGATAGTACAGACAAAAATAATTCCTGTTGAAACTTTTATATATCCGGATGCAGAGCTGCAATCTGTGGGTTTTGTGAATGATATGGATAGCTTGCTTGATTCCCGCATGGAAAAATGGGAACTCAAGAAAGGTGAAAATACGACGATTTCTTTCTTTGTAAAGAATAATGGTAAGACCACAATAGATGAAAATAGCCTGGTTGTGAGTTATGAAGTTGAAAATGATAGAATTGGCGGCAATGAGAGCTTTATGATAAAACAGGCAATGGCAACGAGCGGGACATCCTATACTCGCGGATTATTGGTTCCGGTAAAGGATGATGCACCCAATGGTGAAACAAATGTGGTCTTGACACTTTGGTATAAAGATAAAGTGATAGATACTGAAAACCTTGTACTTAAAGTGAACCTGTAAATACGATATAATGAAGCATATGAAACATATGAAATCCTTTATATTCTTCTTGGTCTTCATCAGCCTCATTGTTAGCGGATGCCTTCAGGAATATAATGATATCCATATTACAGATGTCGATATTTTATCAGTTCCGAAAGAGACAGCAACAGGACTGACCATAACCACATATATTCAGAATAACCAGAACACTGATAGCGGTTCTCTATCTTTAAGGGTCAAGGTGGAAGATCCATCCATTAATCTGAATGTTGCTGAAATGGAAACAGACATCGGATACATTAAAAGCAACTCACAATCACATCACAGCGTATCACTGACCGTTCCGGAACCAGGAGAATATTTCATAGATGTTGCACTGCTTGAAAATGGAAATGTCCTGAGCAATTACGGAGATTTCATAATTATCAAAGCCAGGACAGATGTAAAAGAACCGGCAAATATTCAGCTTACTGATATGAACCTTGTGATTAAACAGTATGTGGACGGGGTATCAAAAGTAGTTGTGGATGTTTCCCCAGGTATCCATAACCAGGGAGGAGATTCCGAGCCTCTTACTATGGTAGTAAAAGCAATGGTTGATCCTTATACGGTTTATACCGAGAGTGATGAAATGGGTATTATCGAAGGTTCTGCCCGGGTCAGGGGAGATGTAAGTTTTATCCTTCCGAAAAATAGTGAATATACTTTTTCTGTAAATATTGAAGAAAAGGGAAGTACCATTGTCAGCGGGGACGTTGATGAGATCATAAAACTGAATGAAATATATTTCAATACTCCCATGACCTATATGATTATCGAAGAAGGGATACCTCCTGTACCCACAGAAGCCCCTACAGGAGAACCAAAAGCAGAACCAGGATTCAGTGGAATAGTTGCATTATCAGGTCTGTTGATAATGTTCAGTATAATGGTCAGAACTCAGAATAAGAGGTGAACTGAATGAACGATGAACAAATAGAAAAGGAAAATTCTTTTAAAAAATTCATCAATGCCATCATCGTGCTTATGCTGGTAATTCTGATATTCATCTCTTTGGTATCGTTCTTTTTCAATATGGAAAGAGCAATTGCAGACCTTTTCGATCCAAGGTACGAGGCCCTTATGCAGGCAATTTTCAGCCTGTTCGTCATCGGCATCGGGGTATTTTTAGTGAGAATGTTCTTATCAAAATAAGCGTCCATGACATTTCAGGACACCCATGAACATGAAAGTGCTATTTTCAGAGCAAAGTATCAATGGCAAAGGTATTGGCAAAGAGGGACTCATCAAGACTCAGGGTTGTGAGTAGTGTGAGTGTCAAGGTCTTCTATGCCCACATTTTCCCTAATCAGTTTGAAGGGTTTTAGTTTGTTTGAACTAAAAATCACTTTCAGCCAATATAACTCAAGTCTTCCTCGCTACTATTTTTGTCCTGCATTTCTTTCATGTATTTCTTAAACCCTTCTTCGAATTTCCTTGCTTCTTCTTCAATTCCGGACAGATCTATTTCAATTCCAAGTAATTCAGAAGCTTTTTTAAGTCCTGCATAACACGCTTTTATGTCCAGTGCCTGTGGAAAAGCAGTTTCGCTTAACAGAGCGATTCCATTTATCCCCAATCGCTGTGCATATTCGATAACCAGACCGTTAACTCCGGCTATTTGCATACTGTCCGCAGCTATTTCGACAGTCTCAGTTTTCAAATAATCAAGAAGTTCCTGGGAAGTTGCTACACCAAATACCCGTGGATCTTCAACATATCCTTCCACATGCGTCGCAATAACTGTATAGATCGTATCAACGTCACAGAGCTTTGCCACTTCAACTATTTTTTCTGCTAATTCATTGTCCTGTGTCAAAAGGCCGAACTGCATCTCACCTGTAAAGAGTATAATGTTCTTCTCGCTTGAATAGTAGAACTTGAAGAGACTTTCATCCCTTTCCATGGGTACTACCAACCCCTTATCAAAAACAGCAAGGGAAGGTGAGAGATGGGGCACCTGGATTTCTGCAAACAATTCAGGTTTCAGGAGTTCAATAAACGTGGTAACAGTATTCTTGGAGACCATTCCCATTCCTGGAAGACCCACCAGCATTTTGGGCTTTTTCATCTCAGGTTTATTGTGGTATTGTATTTCCATATGCTTCCTGAGTGTCTCCAAGGTAAAAATACTCTCTTATCAATGGATAAATTATATACTTTATTTTTCAAGAAATTGTTTGATTGCTTTATTTTCTACTGTTCGTAATGTCTGGCTTAATGTTGCCTTTGATATCTTTAGAAGTATTGCTAAATCTGTCAAAGTTATTTCTCTTGGATATTTATAAAATCCAAAACTATACGCTTTCCATAATATTTCTTCTTGGCGTTCAGTAATATTGGCTTTAGTTTTGTATGAATCTGCTATTTTCAGAACTTTTATATTTGACAATCCTTTTTTTAGTGATTCAAATTGTTTCATATTAATTAGGAATTCTATTATGTGCTCTCCATTCTTTAATGTCGTAGGATAAAGTATAGTCATTTCTTTTTGTTCAAAGTTTTTTAAGAATGTTGACTGAATATGTATTTTAATTATATTTCCGATTCGATCTATTTTTATCAGTGCAGGGTGCTTTTTTAGAAACAAAAAAAATTCTGGTTTCCAGTTTTTAGCTGTTATGTATAAAATTCTTTCATCCTCAGAAATCCAATGGCCATTAGTAATATTGAAGGAGGTTTCTGGATATTTCCTGCTGAGATCACCAATAGTTACACCTTTAGGTATTTCAGCATTGATGATTATGTGTTTTATTGTCGATTCCATTTTCACATCTTATCTGTATCTAACACTCCATCTTTAACCCAGACAATCCTGTCCGCTTTTTTTCCTTCATCTAATTCGTGAGTTACCATGACTATTGTTTGTCCAATTTCTTTATTTAATTGTCGAAATAGTTTTATAGTCTCTTTAGATGAATCTGAATCAAGGTTTGCTGTTGGTTCATCAGCATACAATATTTTGGGCTTATTAACTAGTGCCCTTGCAATAGACACTCTTTGTTGTTGTCCACCAGAAAGTTCTGAAGGGTAGTGATTCATTCTATCACCAAGACCTACTTTATTAAGAATATCCTTCGCCATTTCTTTATATTTTTCTGTTGGTATTCCTTGTGCCATTGGAGTAATATATACATTTTCAAGTGTAGTTAATTCAGGAATTAAATTATATGATTGGAACACATAACCTAATTTTTCAAGTCTGAATCTGGTCCTTTCATCATCAGATAAATTAACAACATCTTCATCATCAATTAATATTTCTCCTTTTGTGGGGATGTCCAATAATCCTAATTGATGGAGCAAAGTGCTTTTTCCTGAACCACTTGGACCCATTATTGCAACAAATTCTCCTCCATTTATGTTTAGACTTATATTTTTTAGAGCATAAGTTTTTATGACACCATTAAAATACACTCTTTCAAGATTTTTTGCACCAATTATTATACAAGTCATTTTATCCACCAAATATAGCGTCAAGTATGTTGTCATCTGCTGCTACTTTTGAGGGGAAAAATCCTGCAATTATTGAAGCAAAGATCAAAGTAACTGATGTTGTAATTAATCTGTCTGTTGTAAGAATTGGGATTACATCTCCAATCGGCATATTCAGAGGATGCATTGTCAAAAGGATAAGTAAGCCTTGCATCAACAGATTACCAATTATTACCCCTACAACTCCGTAAATAAGTGATTGTAAGACATATGACCCTAGTATGATTTGCTTTTTGATTCCCACCGCTTTTAAAATACCTATTTGTTTTCTCTTATTTGTGACATTAATGAAAATAATTATGTAAATTGTTGCAAAAGCAGTTAATAAGCCTATAAACCCAGTGATTTGATTTGTTATTTGAAGGCTGCCTACAAACTGTTTTACAGCCCCCATTTTTGTTTGCCAAGGATTAATTTGATCACTTACCCCCAGATCTATAATTTTTTGTTTATAATAATCTTCACTGCCTCTTTCCGGGAGTTTGATGAGAATTTTACTTGCAACATCTCCGGTATGAAATATCTTGTTGTATTCATCATAATTAATGAGAATTTTATCATCACTAAATTTTGATCCTGTCTTAAAAATACCTTTTACTTTATAGTCATCAGCAAAACCATTACTAAAGCTTAATCTGACTGTATCGCCAACATTAACATTTAACCGTTTTTGTGTATCATCTTCTAGTGCATAAGCTTGTATAAGATCTGCTCCAATGATTATCACTTTTTTGTCTTTTTCTGAAAGGTACTCTCCCAGAATCATGCTTTCATGAAAGTTTGAGACCTTCAGTTCATCTTGTGGATTAATAAAAAAGACAGGAATTCCCATTTCAGTATTTTTATGCGTTGCAATAACACTAGACTCTAACCTGGGAGCTACGCCTACAATACCTGGAATCCGTTTAATATTCTTAACAAGAGCACCTACATTTTCCAAATGTAAATTA
>JAGLRT010000052.1 GCA_023136155.1 Methanosarcinales archaeon | reverse complement strand
CACATCCTTAACCTTCTGGCTGCTGGTTCTTGGACATACCAGTAGAGCGTCCCTGGTATCCACCACAACCATATCATCCACATCTATCAACGAGACAGCCTTGTTCTTAGATGAAAAAATAAGATTTCTCTTTGAATCAATGGATGCATCAACACAATTAGAGACCACATTGTCCTGTCCATTCTTTTCGAACTCATTATACATAGCATCGAAGTTACCAAGATCGCCCCACTTATTATCCAGCTTGACAACAGCGACATGATCTGATTTTTCCATGAGGCCATAATCTACTGATATATCCGGGATGTTATGATATACATTTTTAATGTCCCGGTCCGAATTAAAGAACTCATCCCACAATTGCGGCGCATGTAGTTGAAGTTCTGATATGAACAGTTCAGTGCTGAATAAGAACATGCCACTGTTCCAGAGATAACCGTTCCTGACATACCGCCTTGCATTATCCAGATTGGGTTTTTCCTTAAACTCTGAAACCTCATATCCTACATCAAGTGCACGCCCGGTTTTAATATAGCCGTAACCGGTATGGGGAGATTCAGGTACAATTCCGAATGTTACTAGATGGTGGTCTGTCAGCTTTTCTGCACCTGCTATGGTTTGCATAGCATCGATATCCAGGATGTGGTCTGAAGAGAATACACCCATAGTAGAACTGCCATGTATTTTTTCAATCTCACGTACTGCAAAACAGATGGCAGGGAGTGTATTTTTTCCTTCAGGTTCCAGAAAGATGTTTTCTTCAGGGACATCAAGTTCAAGCTCTTCGATCTGCCCGTACACAAAGAACTTCTGTTTTTCACTGGTGACCACAAATATTTCTGATATGTCAGATACTTTAAGGCACCTGCACAGGGTATCCTGGAATAATGAAGTGCCTGAAAATTTCAGGAACTGTTTAGGGTAAAGTTTCCTGCTTAAAGGCCAGAGACGAGTTCCGGAGCCGCCTGCAAGAATTACTGATTTTATATTTTCATCTCCATATGTGGGTTAAGGATTAGATAGTTATGCGGGGAAAGACGGATCCCGTTTCTGCTGTGGGGATGCTAACTTTCATTTATTGTTTCTGGTTTAAAATAAATCTACTTAAATGTATATATAATCAGTGGAAACATATATTTGACCTGGATTGAAAAACACATACACCCACCCCGCACAAAGCGCGGCACATTCCACCAACTACAAAAATCAATCACAACTGCCACTGATAGAACAGGAAAAAAGCAGTAGATTGTTCATACCACTCTGATCAAATACTGCTCAGGAAATACTTTCTGAAATACTCCACTGTCATCTCCAAACCTTTATCCAACTCCACTTCAGGCTCCCACCCCAGCACATCCTTTGCCCTCGAAATATCCGGCCTCCTGACCTTAGGATCATCCACAGGCAGTTCCTCAAAAACAACATTTGAATCGCACTCAATAATCTCAATGACCTTTTTTGCAAACTCCATCACAGTCATCTCATACGGATTACCGATATTCACAGGCTCCACAAAGTCCGACATCATCAACCGATATATCCCATCAATTAAATCTGAAACATAACAGAACGACCGTGTCTGCTTCCCATCTCCATAAACCGTAATATCCTCACCTTTCAAAGCCTGGTTAATAAAATTCGGAACCACCCGGCCATCGCCTGCACGCATGCGCGGTCCGTATGTATTAAAAATGCGCACAATACGCGTATCGATATCATGCGCCCGATGGTATGCCATCGTAATCGCTTCAGCATACCGCTTAGCTTCATCATAAACCCCCCGCGGCCCGATAGGATTAACATTCCCCCAATAAGTTTCTGGCTGCGGATTGACCAGCGGGTCCCCATAAACCTCTGAAGTAGATGCAAGCAAAAAGCGTGCATCCTGTTCTTTTGCCAACCCTAACATATTATACGTACCCAGGGCGCCTACCTTTAGTGTTTGAATGGGCAAATCAAGGTAATCAATAGGTGATGCCGGAGATGCCAGATGGAAAATGTAGTCTATTTTGTCGCCGAAATAAATTGGTCTGGTAATATCATGTTTCAGGTAAGTGAATCCATCCGAGTCGATATGCTTGATATTCCGTGTATTACCGGTTACAAGATTGTCAATACATATGACCTCGTGTCCCTTTTCGAGCAGGAGGTCACAAAGGTGTGAACCTAAGAATCCTGCGCCGCCTGTTACTATTGTTTTCATTTTCCAGCCACTCCCCTAACAACCCCCTCCAAATCCCGTTCCAACCCATACTTCCTCTTGAAAAACGCCAGCACATTCCTCACATCCCTCTCCAGAAACTCCCCTGCCTTTTCATGCTCCACCTCCAAGTACTGTGGCCAGTCAATAACCGTCACCTTCTCATCGCTCACAAAAACATTATACTCGCTCAGATCCCCATGAACAACACCCTTCGCATACGCCGCCCCCACCTGCTCCAGAATCCTGTCAAGGTACCATTCAGGGTCCAGCACCTTCGTCTTAGACAGCTCGCTGCCCTCTGCAATCGCCATCACGATTACATTGCGGTTGTGGTCCACAGGTTCGGGCACGCTCACCTCAGGGTACAGACGATTTAACACTTCGAACTCCCGCTTCGCAGCCAGGCGCGCCGCATATATCCATGAAAAATGGTGCACCCCGTCCAGATGCTCACGCTTGCGCTTCACCTGCTTGAAACTTGTACGCCCCTCTCTGTGGAACTTGAGGATGACGGGTTGCTGGCCCAGACCCCCTACCATATCCCGCAGTCCCTCGTAAACCACAGACTCCTTGCCCACACCCAACTCATCCCCGATTGCGGACAGGCTGTCCCGCTTCACCAGTGCGTTCAGTGCCAGCAGGTCGTAGCCCTCAAAGTATATCTGGTAGCCCTCGTAGGGTACGGTCTGGCGCCGCAGCAGTCCCCTATGGCCCAGGTCCTTCAGGACATAATTCAGCTGGCTAATATCCAGTTTTGTGTATTTGGACACCTCGTCCACAGGCACCCATTCATGAAATTTCATACCCACCTCGATACCTGTGAACACACGGAAGTGCCTGGGTTCCAGCGACATGAACATTGATGAAATATCGTCAAGCATTGCTCTTTCAGATTGCATACATTTGATATAATTTGTTCTATTCCGCAATTAGTGGAAAGCAAGAACATAAATGCCAAGTATGATGTACCTTCAGCCTTTCAAAAAGCAGAATATAGTAAATTTTACCGAAATTGAAATGGATATATGGAGGGCTTAACCGAACACTAATTGACTTTTTTACTTCAGATTAAGTATTCTATATCAGGATGATATCAAAAAATCAATAAGTCTGATCAAAAAAATGTGATGCAAGAGAATACGGGAATTGCTGACAACCGTACGAAACCTACTGCAATACAGCAAAATAGTAGTGAAAATATAGCTTTACCAACATGAGTAAAGTAACAAATGGAATATAAGTTGGGTAGATATTAAATCCACTCAACTTAATTTTAACTTATTACATATTTGCAGGTTCCAGGTCGAATCGGAACCCCACTTATAAGACCTGTCCTTTTTTATTTAAATTTATAAGGTATTTCTTCTTCTAACGCTTTATTAAACCTTTCTTTCGTTTTCTTATGGTCTGCTTCATCTTTTATAGGAATTTCACCATAACCTGCTGCAAGAGTAAGCCATCCTTCAGCACTACCTTGGGTAGCGAACAAATATTTTTTACCCGGCTTTAATAGTGTGTCTCCCTCCATGAGATATAAATATTTCTCTCCATTTGCATATTCATAACCTCCAAATTGATTGACTGTAACTGTCCCATCAAGATATCCTTTTATGTTTTCTAAAACCTTCACACTAAACTGTGTTTGTGGAAAATCATCAGTTTCATTGCCAGTTTGAGCAATAACCTTCCCGATGAACACATTATCTGCAAAACCCACTAATTCGCGATCATCGGTAGCATTAATCGACAGGTCAGCATACAAATAATTGATTTCATTTCCACTTTCATGCCCATTTATTTGTGTGACTAAAAAACCTGTACTAATCAAACTTGCCAATACAAATAATACAATACTGATTTTAAATTTCGTTAACATATATTATCACTCCTCACATATTTTTAAGGATACAATGTATTGTAATCCACTATGTCATGTTCTCCTAAAACGGTGTATGATTTTGTACCCTGGACCATTACATTAGGGTCGTAACTGTGACCAAGTCCCAGTGCATGACCTAATTCATGTAGAGCAACTTTTTTCTGTACGCTAACTGTTTTCTGGTCTAGTGTCAAGTCAACCCTATAATGTATCCAAATACGCTACCAATACACCGTACAATCGGACACTTTGATGTTGACTTGACACTAGCACATCTGTGTTGAAGTAAATCACATCAGCTCCATATGTTTTATGTTGATAAGCACCCAGAATATCAGTATTTGGCCAATTTACATCTTCGTATGTAAGATCTTCCCATGTCCATATATTATCCGGTGCAATATTTACTTTACCAAGATTGTTCTATTTACTAAATGAATTGCTTTGAGCATCAGTATATTTTGTACTTCCACCATACCGAATTTCCATGTCATCCACAGCACTTACACCTATGAAATGTGCACTGGCGGTCGGTACAAACACCATGCCTACAATCAGCATCACTGTAAGCACCGTGCTTAACTGCATTCCTTTATTTCGTTTCATATTCTTGTTTCCTCCTTAATCATTCATCCCGGAGGCAAAACCAGCAACCTTTAAATAACTTCAAACCTCACCTTATCTTGCCTTCGGGCACATGGGGTTTTAGCCTGATCTTTATCGGAACGTGCCAAAACTCCATACACTTCTTTTTATGTACTTAATTGTCCAATCAGTACAATAATATATTTCCAGTTATCGCGCTTAAATGTATCGTTTGTTTTTTTTTTTTGGTTTTACTAACTTCAAACCCATATTATCTAAAATTGCATAATTATATGGGGATTATATTCAATATATTCTAACTATACCTATAGTAGTGGGGTGGTTAAAATAGTTGCCAACAATCCATACATTTCAATACTTAAATTAAAAAGCAGTCTGGTTGACGTTTCCGTAGTAGCAATAACTTGCGC
>JAGLRT010000051.1 GCA_023136155.1 Methanosarcinales archaeon | reverse complement strand
TATTTCCAACTGAATAAAGGTGGATTGCATCATTTAACAATATTTTACCTGTGTCCTCAGAATATTGATATACATGATACAGCCTGGCCATGGATACTCCACCTTCGCCACTGAAGATCGTTTCAAGGTCAGCTGTTATTATAGGGGTTCCATTTTTATGATAAGTATAGCTATCACTTACACTAATTATGGTATAATCAACTTGAGTACCATCTTTTGTAACAAGTAAAATTGCCTCCCGGGAATGACCTGTTATATCAATATCAATAACATGTAATTTGTAATTTTCTTCAAGTTGCCATTCGGGTCCCCCTCCTGTAATTATGAACTTACCAGTTGATCCTGCACGAATTAATGCAGATTCATTCTGGACTATAACACTTGAATCTATTTCGGAATATTGATAAATATTGCTAATTTCAATATAATTGTTCGATGTGCCCACAAATACTTTGTCTAATTTAAAGCTCAATAATGAATTGTAGTTATATAAATCACCGACTTGTAGGACATCAGTTGTAATTTCGTCACCATTTTTAGATAATGATATCAATGCTGCATTTCCTTCAATACTTAATTCCAATAATGTAAGGCTATAGTCTTCTTTTAGGAATTCCTGAGAATAACCGAATGGAGGTGGAATGATTGAACTTTGCAATACATTTTCATTTGATTTCGTAAATCCTTCTATATTGTTATAATCAGCAGTATTTGAAATCAAACTCCTACTGTTTCTATCGCTGTAAATTGTAGTAAAGTTTTCATTGTCTATGATAGCATTTCCATCAGCGATTTGATAAACATTCTTGAAAAAAACTACATCCATGCTTGTGCCAACAAATACTTCAACATTTAGTTTAATTGAATCTTCATCATTACGCCAGAAATACTCATGTCCAGTCTCTAGAATTTGATCACCAATGTCAACACCATCTTTTTCAAGAATTAACCTGATTTTATTTGGAAAAACATCTTTATCAATGTCTGTTATTCTGATTTCATATCCTTTTCCCAAATTAAGTACGTCATTATTTTCAATTTCTCCGGAGATTTTGCTAAAAGTATGATCTAATGTAACATTGACATCTTCCGCTGCACCCACTCCCGTACTCAGTACAAACAAGGAGGCGGTCATGAGCACTATAATCAATATCCTGCATGTATTCATGCTGTTACTTGCAGCGTTATGGTTAATTCTAATTTCTTTATGAAACATAATTCAATCACCTTCTTTGACATATGGAACGTAATCTTCGCAATATCTCTACTATCAGTTCATTTCTTTTTGTGATAATATATAAATTTTTCGGAATTGTTAGCCTTTTGACAAAAATGTTGGTTCGGAGAATAGATTACTTTATATCCTTCCCATTTTAGTTCGCCTATATGAGTGTAATATTTGAGATTGTCGGAAAAGCCTACTTTTCGAATATTTTAGCTTTACGATCTAAACTTAACCCGGTGCACCATATCGATTTAATTTTAACAATATTTCTGGAAGTTTCAATTTAAGTGCTTTTCAGGTACTTTTTCGACAATCTCTGAATATAACTGCCGGATTTATTTTATATTGTCCCTGGAAAATCCAGACACCCCACCCCCTGATGCCTTTCATCTGCGCAAACCTTTTTACCAAAAAGACCATTAAAAACCCTTATCACCAACACAGGGAAAATACCATGCCAGAGGACGAATATCAACTTGAATACTTCTTTGAGAACGGCTTTGAAAGAAAAACCTGCTCAAAATGCGGCAGTATATACTGGACACGGGACCCGGACAGAACAACATGTGGAGACGCCCCCTGCGACCATTACTCATTCATAGGAGCCCCGGTATTTAAGGGGGAATATAACCTCTCGCAGATGCGGGAGAAATTCCTCTCCTTCTTTGAGGAACGAAAACATACCAGACTGGAACGCTACCCTGTAATTGCCCGGTGGCGGGACGATATCTATCTTACTATTGCCAGTATTGCCGATTTCCAGCCATTCGTAACTTCGGGAATGGTACCGGCCCCGGCCAATCCCCTAACCATCAGCCAACCATGTATCAGGCTGCCTGACCTCGATGCAGTTGGACGCAGCGGCCGCCATCTCACCAATTTCGAGATGATGGCACATCACGCTTTTAATAATCCACAAAAGGAAATATATTGGAAAAACGAGACCGTTGCTTATTGTGATGCCCTGCTAACAGAGCTGGGCGCCGACCCAAAAGCGGTGACCTACAAGGAAGAACCGTGGGCTGGCGGTGGCAATGCAGGACCATGTGTTGAAGTGCTGGTGGGCGGCCTGGAAGTGGCCACTCTGGTATTCATGGACCTGAAGCAGCAGAAGGGTGGCAATATCATGATCAAGGGCGACCAGTATGTAAAGATGGACAATTACATAGTGGATACTGGTTATGGACTGGAGCGGTTCGTATGGGCCAGCAAGGGTTCGCCAACTATCTACGATGCAGTGTTCCCCGAAATTATCAATAAACTGATGGAAATGGCAGGGGTGGAGCATAAACTGGACGACCCCGAATATGCCAATATCCTTGCCCAGAACGCGAAGCTTGCCGGAATGATGGATATTACCGGGCATGCTAACCTTTTAGAACTACGCAAGCAAGTGGCTGCAAACATCGGCATACAGGTAGAAATGCTCCAAACTATTATGGAACCGGTGGAAAGAGTGTACACCATAGCTGACCACAGCAGGTGCCTGGCGTTCATGTTCGGAGATGGCATCATTCCCTCTAACGTGAAAGCAGGATATCTGGCACGTTTGGTATTGCGCAGGACCCTGCGACTTATGGCTGAGGCGGACATGAAAGTGCCGCTATCTGATATTGTCACCATGCAGATTGACAATATGCCCGAATATCCTGAGTTCAGGGAACGGTTGGATACCATTGTTGAGATACTTGGCAGGGAAGAAGAAAAATATGCTGATACCCTTGAGCGGGGGAGGCGATTGGTTGCCAAGACAGCACGGCATTATATGGATAAAGGTGAACAATTCCCACTTGATGAGATCATCCAGATGTACGATACTCACGGCATACCCCCTGAAATCACGGTAGAGGTGGCCAAGGAGATCGGCCTGAGGATAGACCTGCCAGATACATTCTATTCACTTGTAGCTGAAAGCCACAGTAAAGCAGAGGATAAAGAAGAATTGGAGGTGGCAATTCCTGGTATTGAGGGACTGCCCGATACAGAGAAGTCATATTATTACCAGCCTGAAGACCTTGAATTCCAGGCAAATGTTGTTGCAGTGATAGACGGTAATATTATTCTTGACAGGACCCAGTTTTATCCCGAAGGCGGTGGACAGCCCCACGACCATGGAGTAATCACAAAAGGGGACACAACTTATCATGTGGTTGAAGTCCGGATAGAGCAGGGCGTGATATTGCACACTGTTACTGAGGACAAGATCGACCTTGAACCAGGGGACGTTGTGGATGGTTCAGTTGACACTCAGAGAAGGTTGGCCCACATGCGCCATCATACTGCCACACATGTAGTGAACGATGCCGCCAAGAAGGTGCTGGGTAAACATATCTGGCAGGCCGGTGCCCAAAAAAGTGCTGATAGGGCGCGTCTGGACCTTTCTCATTTCAAACGTATCACGAATGATGAACTCAAAGAAATTGAACTGGTTGCCAACAAATCAGTAATGGACAATATCCCGGTGGAGATTACATGGATGGACAGAACCGAGGCAGAACAAAAGTTCGGTTTCGTACTATACCAGGGTGGTGTGCCGCCGGGTAAACAGATCAGGGTGCTCAAAGTGGGGGATGATGTGGAGGCTTGTGGTGGGACTCATGTGAGCAATACCGGACTTATTGGTCCCATTAAGATACTTAAGACCGAACGGATACAGGATGGCGTTGAGCGGCTGGAATATGCAGCAGGCGAGGCTGCAGTAAAGCGCTGGCAGGAACTGGATGATTTGTTGCGCCTGAGTGCTGATGAATTGAAAGTTGCTCCGGAACACTTGCCAGAGACTACTGGTAGGTTCTTTAGTGAATGGAAAGAGTTCAAGAAGGAGAATGTCAGGCTTAAGGAAGAACTTGCTTCGGCAAGAGCTGTTAGTTTTATTTCAGAAGCTATAGAAGTCAAAGGAGTTAAAGTCGTAAAGAAAAACTTTGTTGATGCCGATGCTGATGAACTAGTAAAACTTGCTAGTGAATTGATCGAAGATCCAGATGTGGTTGCAATATTAGGGAGTAACTTTGAGGGTGCAAAGATTGTTGTAGCATGTGGGGATTTAACTTTAATTAAGGGAGCAAACTCTGGTGACCTTGTACGGGAGATGTCCAAAGTCGTGGGAGGCGGTGGCGGGGGTAAACCTGAACTGGCACAGGGTGGCGGTCCTGATGCAGGTAAGATTGGTGAAGCTCTGGAGCATGGGGTGGAAATGCTTAGGGAAAGTCTGGGTTGATGTTTGCTATTGGAGCTATTTTTCCTGGAATGTAATGCAGTACCACATTTTATCGTTGCATTCACGGTCCGTTAGTTTGCTTGATGTGGAATCTATGGATCTCGCTGGATTACTGATCTAGTATCAACAAATGGTATCACCCCTTATTTTTAACCTCGCAGCAATGTAACATTCAGGAGTAAGGGGTTTGCAGGATGGAGTGATATCTTTATTCAATATGGGGAGATACACAGGAGTGGTTAGAAGACTATCATATGCGGTCGATATCGGAAACGGTTTACTATATATAGTGATGGCTGGATTTGGAGCTCCTCGAAGGAAGATACTTGATGTGCACAAGATTACTAAAACACGACTTAAGAATGTTGCACATAATGTTAGGAAAATTGGCTCTATTTAGATTATAGATGCCATTGTACCGCATTGGCCACGTAAGGCAGGATAAGTGAATTTTGTCCCAAGATCTGTATCCTAGAAAAGTTATTATACTATTAGCATCAATTATTTTTATTGATTAATTTACCACTGGGGTTTAAGGTAGATTAATATTTGGGGCCGAGCGATTGGGCAATGACCACTCCTTTTGAATAGTGGTTACTGTAAATCTTTAAAATTATGGGTGATGAAATGATTTTATGTGAATGTGGTGAATTTATCCAGGGAGAAACGTTTAAAGATTATATTAATAATTCAGCAAATCCATCTACCGCAACCGTAGGACATATTAAATGCGGATTACTATTTGATTTTATTGATGAAAAGATGCCTAAAAAATATTCATCTAAAAAGGAATTGAAGAGCCTAGCGGTTAAATTTTCAGACAAAAAAAATCTGGATCAAAGTTTACTGGGGAAATTCTTAATTGAAGTAGATCGATTGAAGTCGCTGGGAAAATTATCAGATTATGATTTACTCATGACTGCATATGGTAGATTATAAAATTTTGCTATTCATGATTATCCTTCAAATACATAAGAAGTGAAAAATCTATGAAAATGATCCCTAAATCCAAAAAAAAATCGGGAACATTCCTTCCTCCCGAAGGTGTAATTATCTATGATAATAGTATTGAATGCCTTCTGGATGAATTTCATAGAATTGACCTGATGATACATTCTTATATTAACAATTTCATGGGAGATCAGCAAGAGTTTATAGATGAACTTCGCGGGTTATATGTATCTGAAGGTGAAGTGAATACAATTTTGCAGAATCCCTTAGGCGAATTTAAATCGAATCCAATTTCAGATTCAGAACAGGAACATATTGATACAATAACCAGGGAAATTAACCAAAAGAAAAAAAATAGTATCAAAAAAGGAAAAGAACTGCGTCTTCATTTACTAGCAGACCTTTTTAACCTGAAATCATTTGAAATCGACATTCTTCTGATTGCCCTGGCCCCTGAATTTGATCTCAGGTATGAAAAGTTGTATTCGTATCTCCAAAACGATGTCACAAAAAAGTTGCCACAAGTTGATCTCGCAATGCATCTTCTTTTCACTTCAATTGAAGAACGGATCAAAGGGAGGGAATATTTTTCTCCGGAAGCACCATTGATCAAGAACCGGATTATTCATCTTTTAAATAATGACCAGGGAGGAACATCATCTCTCGTATCAAATTTCATGAAAGTCGATGAAAGGATCGTGAACTTTCTGACTGGATCGAATGAGGTAGATCCAGGTATTCGGAATTTTTCCAAAATGATAGAGCCAAAAAGTTATAACAAAGACATCATTTCAGGAGAGCAGGCAAAGAACAGATTAACGGAATTATTGACGTTGCATTCCCAGTTGGATGACCCTTTGATATTATATTTTCATGGGGCATATGGTGCTGGAAAAAAGACAACATCTGAAGTTTTTTGCAGGGAATTGGGTATACCTTTGTTGATTGTTGATTCCCATGTTTTGAACAGCGAAAAAAGCGTTGAAACATTGACCCTGATTATCCGTGAGGCTGTACTACAGAATGCATATCTTTATTTCGAAGGATTCGATTCAATTTTCAAGGATGAAGAACCTGTAATTCCCTTTAATATTCTATTCAATAAGCTGGATAACTTCCATGGCTGGATTTTCTTATCGGGAGAGGATTCTTGGAAACAAAGAACAATCTTGAAAAATCACAGATTTATAGATTATACATTTTCCTTGCCAGATTTTGCACTTCGTAAACAACTTTGGGGGGTATTGTTGGATTGTGATCAACACATCTCAATGAATGATGATGTGGATTGTGAAACCCTTGCTAATAAATTCAATTTCAGTGGTGGTCAGATAAAAGATGCAATCAATACAGCCAGTAATATCGCAATGATTAAAAATCCGGTTGAATGCACAATATCACTATCTGACTTTTATCAGGGGTGTAAAGCCCAATCCAATCAGAACCTTGAAACCCTTGCTAAGAAGATCGAATCCTTTCATTCTTGGGACGATCTGGTCCTTCCTGAAGATAACACTGACCAGTTAAAAGAAGTAAGTGGAAATGTTAAATATAAGGGAACTGTGTACTATGATTGGGGGTTTGACAGGAAATTATCCCTGGGAAATGGACTGAATATTCTATTTTCAGGGCCTTCTGGCACTGGAAAGACCATGGCAGCCGGGATTATATCTGGTGAGGTTGGACTTGACCTTTATAAAATAGACCTATCCAGTATTGTCAGTAAATATATCGGTGAAACTGAAAAAAATCTAAAAAAGATTTTTAAGGAAGCTGAAACAAGCAATGCAATCCTATTTTTTGATGAAGCTGATGCACTTTTCGGAAAACGTTCAGAGGTTAAAGATTCACATGACCGTTATGCAAATATTGAGACCAATTATTTGCTACAGAAAATGGAGGAACATAATGGAATCGTCATCCTGGCCACAAACTTCAAAAAGAATATGGATGACGCTTTCCTGCGCAGGTTACATTTTAATATTGAATTCCCTTTTCCAGATGTTAAGCAAAGAGAACAGATCTGGAAACAGATATTCCCAGAAGAAACACCTATTGAAAATGGTGTCGATTATAAATTCCTTGCAAGTTTCAAAATTACTGGTGGTAATATAAGAAATATAGCTTTAAATGCAGCATTCCTGGCAGCCGGCGATTCACACATCATTGCAATGGAACATATCATCCGGGCTATAAAGCGGGAATTCCAAAAGATGGGAAAGCTTTGTACGCAGGGAGAATTTGGAAAATATCATGCATTGGTGAAATAATTTCTGTATTTATCATATGAATTTATAAACATCATTTAATGTGAATGTGTGAAATGTTACATATTTTTTCCCTCATTTTTTTCCAATTATTAGGATAAGAACAAGACAATTTATAGAGAATCGATATGTCAGACTACACAGCAATTGCAGATGTCGGTGAGACTTTGGTAGACTTACTGAGAGAAAATATGGAAGACCTGATTGCTCCAGCTTCAATCATTCTTTTTTCTCCAGGAGAGATCGAAGATAATGATGATATACGATTGTCCCTTTTTTTATTTCAAGTTCATGAAAACGTCCACTTGAAGAACCAGGAAATGCAGGTAATTAAACCAAATACTACAAAATATCCTCCTCTCAATCTGGATTTATATTATCTATTGACGTCATATCCTTCTACGGGAATACAAGATAAGACAGAGAGGACAAAAGAAGAGCATAGTATTTTAGGTCGGGCTATGCAAGTAATTTATGACAATGCAATTTTGCAAGGTTCGGTTTTGAGAGGAGGTCTAACTGAAAATAATGAGGAAATACACATAACCCACTTTCCTCTTAGTTTGGATGATATGACAAAGATATGGACCACGTTTCAAGATAAACCTTTCAGGCCTTCAATATGCTATATTGCGACTCCTACAAAAATTGAATCCACAAGGGAAAGAGAAAACCAAAGAGTTGTCCAACGAAATCTTAACCATCACATGATGGAGGTCGTCAGATGAATCAGAATATCAGTATATTGGCAGAATCCATTACTACAAGACTTTCTCTGGCAGTTGATATTACGGATGATTATCAGGAAAGCAGGGTCATCAGCGAACTTAAAATTTTTTTAAAGGACCAGGATATACAGCCAGTAAAAAATCTAAGTGGTTACTACCTCTTTTTAGATCTAAAAGGGAGTAATGATACTGTTTTAGTACAGGGTGGAGATTATTATTTTGATAATGAGTCGGAAAATATCGAATTGGGCGAACTGGATACATTATGTCCTGTTGTGAATATTACGCTTAAACCCAACCCATCCTACCTATTTCCATCTTCAGCTACCCTGATACGAGGATGTGTTCGGGATTCACAAAATGATGGCATTTCAGGTGCCACAATAAGAATGAAAAAAACTGATTTTGAAACTCAAACAACAACACTTGGGGAATTTGTCATCTATTTCAGGGGATTGAATTATTATGAAGTTGAGACAGAGGATGGAAAAAAGATGGTGAAAATAGATGGTAAAAACCCAGAACTCAACATCGAACATCCTGATTATCGCAATAAGAAGGGGAAGATTCGTAAAAAAAATGTCACTGTAGAAGTGGAAGAAGGGAAGACCACATTACTCTCAATCACTTATCCTTGAAAGTGTAAGGATTTGTGTTGATAAAATAAAAGATAGTGAGGTGATTTAATGCCTGAATATCTGGCACCAGGAGTATATATCGAAGAAATCGAAATCGGAGCTAAACCCATAGAGGGTGTAAGCACCAGTACAGTAGGATTCCTCGGACAAACAGTACGAGGACCGACCAATCCACGGTTAGTCACTAACTTTGGAAATTTCCAGGCAATGTATGGTGGATTCGTAGAAGGTTCTTATCTGGCATACGGTGTAGAGGGATTCTTTAGAAATGGCGGAAAACGCTGTTTTATCGGTCGTATCATTGGCAATGGTGCTGCAACCTCTACGGCAACCCTGACAAAAACAGAGGACGGAGAAACAACAGATGTTATAGACATCAACGTTGTAGGCTCTGGAACATGGGGGAACAATGTAGCAATAATCGTAGAAGATGCAACATTATACAAAGAAGAGAACGGGCTTTTCAAACTTACGGTCATGTATTGGAAAAGCATGGTGACACCTGAAGAAGCTGAACCTACCGATGAACAGTGGGTGGAAGCACAAAAGAACAATCCTGCAGATATCATTGAGATATACGATAACTTATCTCCCAAAGAAAAGTCCAGCGATTATTATGAAAAGCAGATCAATGACATATCCAGTTTAATAAAACTTGAAAAGAAAGCTGACGGTCGACCGAGTACCAACGATACGATATTATTATCTGGTGGTTCTCCCGGACAGGCTGTCAAACTTTCAGACTTTGAAGGTTCAACAGACATCGGAAGCAAAACCGGATTTGCAGCTTTTGAAGAAGTAGATGATATCTCCATTGTTTGCGTGCCTGATGAAAATTCGATAACTGGTTTGACCGATTCCATTGTCTCGCACTGTGAGAATATGAAAGATAGGTTTGCTGTTTTACAATCTGACCAAAGTGCCGGTCCGATATCGACTTTGGTACCCCCGAAAGATTCTAAATATGCTGCCTTCTACTATCCTTGGATATATGTAATGGATCCGGTTACGAACATTCCAAAACTGGTCCCACCTGGAGGTCATATGGCAGGTGTTTATGCCAGAAGTGACACTGAACGTGGTGTACATAAAGCACCGGCCAATGAAATTGTCAGGGGAGTACAGAAATTACAATTTTCCCTGACAAAAAGTGAACAGGACATACTGAATCCCAAAGGAGTGAACTGCATTCGTGCTTTCAAAGGCAGAGGTATCAGGGTCTGGGGTGCGAGGACAACATCCAGCGATCCACTCTGGAAATATCTTAATGTCAGGCGGTTGTTCCTGTATCTGGAAGAATCAATTGATCATGGATCACAATGGGTGGTTTTTGAACCCAACAATGAAAAACTCTGGGCCAGAGTGAAACAATCAGTTTCACAGTTCTTAACAACGGTCTGGAGAGATGGAGCTTTGATGGGATTGACTCCTGAAGAGGCATTTTTTGTGAAATGTGACCGAACGACCATGACACAGGCAGATCTGGACAATGGTAAGCTTATTGTCATAATAGGTGTTGCTCCGGTAAAGCCAGCAGAATTCGTCATATTCCGCATCGCCCAATGGGCAGGTGGTTCCGCACCTACGGAATGATAATAGGAGGTAAATAATATGGCAGAAAGAAATGATCCATATAGGAACTTCAGGTTCTTGCTGGAGATCGACGGATTAGTCCAGGCAGGATTCAGCGAGGTTACCATTCCGGATACCAGTAGCGATCCCATAGAATACAGGGAAGGAAACGAAGATACGACTGTCAGGAAGCTACCTGGTCTGAACAAGTATGGGAATATATCCCTTAAATGGGGTATCACTGATGACTCATTGAGCCTTTTTGATTGGCGAAAACTGGTGATGCAGGGTAAAATGAAAGATGCCAGGAGAAATATTGCAGTCATACTCATGGATGAAGAAGGGAATGCAAAATCTCGTTGGGAATTCAGGGAAGCCTGGCCCAGTAAATATGATGCTCCCGACCTGACCGCCAAGGGTAATGATGTGGCTATCGAGACAATGGAGATCGTTCATGAAGGAATGGTGAGAACATCGTGAGTTTCCAGACAGAGTTTGATTTTGTTCTTCCAAATGGATATGTAGACGAAGAAGGAAGTTTGCACAAAGAAGGGGTTATGCGTTTGGCTACCGCAGCTGATGAGATATTGCCCATAAAAGACCCTCGAGTACAGGGAAATCCTGCATACCTGAGCATTATCCTGCTCTCTCGAGTGGTTACTAAACTGGGCAATCTTTCTTCAATTAACCCTAGGATTATAGAAGGCCTTTTTGTCTCAGACCTGGCATATCTTCAGGATCTTTACCAGAGGGTCAACCAAAATGGGTCA
>JAGLRT010000050.1 GCA_023136155.1 Methanosarcinales archaeon | reverse complement strand
TAAATATTGTTTTTTATCATCCTTTTGGATAATATTTCCTTCATGGTTTCCCCCTAAATTAAGATCAAAATCGTGAAGTTTTTGGTTGATATAAGGAGTTAAATTATACTTAAACTCAAATCCTTCGAGGTCACTAAATTTTATTATTTCAGGATGGGAGTCTCTTTGTGTTTTGATGATTTTCCATAATATTTCAGGACCGATCTGTTGGGAAATTTTCTTATGTTTTAATTCTGACCAATATAAATATCTATTATAGATATCTAAAAATGACTGTCTAAATGTTTCATCTCTTAAATAACCATAAATCTTATCAATTTCGTTTGCTTTAATTTCTGATGAAGGTGGTTTTTCTGGAATTTTCATAACAACCATTAATTACTAGTTTTGACAATATTAGTAATTAATAGTAATTAAAGTTTTTCTGCAAAAGTTTAGGATTAACATACCTTAATATTTTATGCGCGCGCCCGAATCCCTCGGACATAGCGTTAGCGTAGTCCGGAGTAGTTGACTTGTGGCTGAAGATGATAATAATATGCTGGTTTAGCCAATCAATCTCTTTGACCGATGACTAATGGATTTTGTTTTAAGATCCGGAAATAATGAGCTGTTTCCAGTTGAATTTAAATATCAAAACCAGATGCAAAAAAGCTATTATAATGGATTAGACACATTTAACAAAGGGGTATTGCTTTCAAAAAACAAATTTTATGTTACAGGCAATTATGTAACAATTCCAGTCTCATTGTTTTTGCTGCTAATTTGATGATATAGCTGTTAAAATGTTGAGATATGCATTGCAGGGCAAGATAGAAAATTGCAAGGTTAATGTGCTATCTGCATATACTGAACTTTGTCTGGGATATTGTGACCATTTGCACAATCATCCACCCCAGTGCAAAATATAATTTATACACTCTCATAAATAAATGCGTTTATATTTTCCTATACGTCAAGTATATCCAGCTAAAAGGAAAAAAAATCAGCTTCACACTGACGAAAAGCCCCTGTGCAATCCCAACCCACGAGCCATATCCAGTACAACATTATACTCTTCCAAAAAAGGAGGACGATTGATCTCCTTAAACTCAAAAGCCTCATAACCGGGCCTGTACTGGAACATGATATTCACATAACTGTCCTTTGATATCTCACTGGCAATGAACTCCAGCACTTTCAGACTACCTGCCTGTTCGTTAGGCAGCAAAAGATGGCGTATCATAAGCCCATGCCATGCAATGTCCATCTCAATCACAAGGTCCCCCACCTGGGCGTGCATCTCACGCACAGCATCCCTGGATACCTCAACATAATCAGGGGCGTCGCTGTACAGTTTTGCACTCTCTTCATCGCCGTATTTCATATCCGGCATATAGATGTCAATGATACCATCCAGCATTTTCAGTGTCTCCACACTTTCATAACCACTGCAGTTATACACCACAGGAAGCCTCAGACCCTTACGTGCAGCAATTGCAATGCTCCTGACAAGTTGTGGAGTATAATGGGTAGGAGTAACCAGATTGATGTTATGACACCCAACACGCTGGAGATATAACATACTATCAGCAAGTTGTTCCGGTGTCATGGACACGCCTTCACCCCCGTGACTTATCTCACTGTTCTGGCAGTACACACACCTCAGGTTACAATTACTCAAAAAAACCGTGCCTGAACCCCCAAGACCAACCAAATGTGCCTCCTCCCAAAAATGAGGCTGGGCCGAAGATACAACTAGATTAGCATCTGCTTTACAGTATCCCATCTCACCATACAGCCGGTCCACACAGCACATCCTGGGGCAGAGTTCACATTTCTCAAGTGAGGCATATAATTTTTCAATACGCTCGTCAATCTCTCCGCTATCTACCAGGGCCATATAAGACGGTTCAAAGTCCATGTTTACCAATTACTCCATACTCTTTGTTTCCTTATTACCTTCGCAGGATCATGGTCCTGAGACGGTCCGCCGCCGTACCTGCACTGTCTGCAATATTACCCATATCCCGTACCAGAGTTATCATGTAGAACACACCGGTACCACCCAATTCAGCTTCATACTTAAATATAATGTGCTGAAGTTGTTTCTTGGTGATGTCAGTCTCATGTTCCAGTTCTTCCACCAACGGGACCTTTTTCAATATCCTTTTTATCTCCTTCTTGCTAAACGACGTTTCCAGCAGTTTGGCAATATCATCAACCATATTCTCATATGCGTCAACAGTTTTAACTATCCTTTCCATCAGTTCCAGCAGCCCTTGTTTTAACTCTAACGGAAGTTCGGTCTCCCTCATGGTCAGCCAATGTGCCGTATGATGGGCATTATCAGCTATGGAATCCTGGGGTTTCAAGAACGAGAGCAGGTCATTGGGGTCAACTGGCAGCATCATCGAACTAGGTATCAATTTGCGTATGGTCTGCTTGATAATATCGGCCTCGTATTCGATGGCTGATATTTCTGTATTCAGTGTCTGCACAGTTAAAAAATCACCTTTGGTATATGCATCCACTGCCAGTTTCAGTTTATGAACAGTTTCCACGCCTTTTTCAGCATGGGTGTGAACAGGCTTAAAAGGAGATTCCCCAAATATTCCTAGCACTGACCTGATATATTCAATCGGCATTAAAGTACCTCCATCAAAATGACAAATATTATTCCTGACGTCAGGGCAGCCACTGGCACTGTGATTACCCAGGATATGAATATTTTTTTGATAACACTTAAATCAACCGCAGCAAGACCTCCTGCCAGGCCAACACCCACCACTGCACCAACAAGGGTATGGGTAGTGGATATGGGTAATGAACTGTATGAATGACCGAAAACCACGAGTGCCGTGGCAAATTCAGCTGAAAAACCCCTTGTGGGAGTCAGTTCGGTAATGCCTTTCCCTACAGTCTCTATCACTTTCCATCCCCATGTGGCCAATCCCAGGATTATACCCATACCCCCAACAGCAAGGACCCACACCGGAATGGTTCCTTGTGGGA
The DNA here is from genome assembly GCA_023136155.1 of Methanosarcinales archaeon. Taxonomy (GTDB): domain Archaea; phylum Halobacteriota; class Methanosarcinia; order Methanosarcinales; family Methanocomedenaceae; genus Methanocomedens_B. The sequence goes on along the minus strand of JAGLRT010000050.1, from coordinate 991 downwards.
TAAGATCTGCTGCTGACAGGGCAGCCGATATGGGCCCTACTGCATTTGCAACATCATTTGAGCCGTGGGCAAAAGCTACAAAACATGCAGAAATTATCTGCAGGTACACAAATTTCTTTTCAAGCCCATAAGGGTCTGACACTTTTCCAAGCAATAAGAAACGTATCAGGGTGAATATAAGAAATGCGATGGCAGCTCCCAGCAATGGAGATGTTATCCAGGATATCACTATCTTTGTTAGCACCAGCCATTCTATCTGGTTTATGGTAAAACTTTCCAGATAAAAGGTTGTGGCTATACCAAATCCGGTCACTGCCCCCACAATAGAATGAGTGGTCGAGACCGGCATATGGAAGAATGTAGCAAAAGTAATCCAGAAACCTGCTGCAAGGATGGCTGCCAGGGAACCCATAATAACCAGGTTTGGATCCACTACCATTATCTGGTCAATAGGTACTATCCCTTTAGCTATCCGGCTGGTCACTCTTTCACCGAAAAATAGTGCGCCTACCAGTTCAAGTGTACCTGCAATGATAATGACCTGCTTTATTGATAACGCACCGCTGCCAACAGAAGTGCCCATTGAATTTGCGAGGTCGTTGGCACCTATATTCCAGGCCATATATAGACCGGCAATCAAAACTGCCAGCATTAAAGGATCAAATAGCTCCATTTTACCACCGTGTCAATTCAGGTCGACCTTCTCACCTGTAACAATGTATACAACATTTTCACACAAGTTGTTTATGTGGTCTCCCATCCGCTCCAGGTATCGTGCTACAAAGGTCAGGTGGGATGCATTTGTGATCTTTTTGGGGTCTTCCATCATGTATGTGATGAGTTCCCTGCGTATCTGGTCAAAAAGTGCGTCTATCTCATTGTCTTTTAACGCGGTACTTTTTGCCAGTTCAACGTCTTGATTCTTCAAAGCCTCGAAACTCCCGTCCAGCATATCCTGCAGTTGGTCAGACATTCTTGGGATGTCAACCAG